>JAPOZO010000092.1 GCA_026706025.1 Candidatus Poribacteria bacterium | reverse complement strand
AGCGAGGGAATAATCGAGATCACTTTCAATGAAGAGGTAACCGGAAACATCGCACTTCAAACCGAAGATGGGACTGATGTCGGTTGGATCGCAAACGTTGCTGGCACCAAAGGCACGCTTGAGTTTGTTGAAGGTAAAGAACTCACCTACGAAACCGTCTACCTCATCGTTGGTAAAGTCTCCACTACCGATGGCACCGAAACTGAGATCAACATCACCTTTGTAACCAAGGGTGAAGCGTAAATTCAAATCCTACTTTGACTTATGTTGGCGAAACTCCTTGGGGAAACACCCAAGCAAAAACACCATGCCGTCTCAATAAGGAGGAAAAATGATTTCCACATATCTATCCGTTTTTCAAGGCAGACGCGTTTTTCTGAAGACAAAATTTGCTCTTAAAATTGTTGTTTCCTTGCTCTGTCTCAGTATAGCAGGAACACAAGCATCGGCTGAACTGCTGTTTCACGACGACTTTGAAAAGGATAAAATCGGGAGCGAGCCAAGCAAATGGGAAGTCGGACACGACGGCAAAACAACCGCTAAAGTCGTCGCTGACCCCAAAAAAGCAAGTAATAAGGTCTTGTTGACTGCTGACAACCCATCTAACGACTCACGGCACGATGTCGGCGGTTCTATCTATGTTGTCGGCGACGCGGGTTGGAGCGATTACGTCGCTGAATGGGACATGATGTTCCCCGATGATTTCTATATGGGCGTTGTTTTCCGCTTCCAAGATGGTGAGAAGTTCTACTTAAGCGACCGGCGGCAAGGCGGTAGGGAATACCATTTCTATAAACGCCAAGGGAATTGGACAAAGGTCAAAGATGGAATGGTAGAAAACAAACCCGAAGTCTGGTACCGCGCACAACTGATTCTTTCGGGTGATAAATTCACCTTCAAGTTAAAAGAGCGGAAAGATAACAGGTCGTTTGATAAAATAGATCCAGCAACAGAAGGTCAAGACGGCACCTTCAAAACTGGTAAATTCGGTCACTACGGACTCGTCTATATTGATAACATCTTTATTGGGGACTCTGTCGAAGACCTCGTTTTGCCTGTTGAACCGCAGGATAAGTTAAGCACGACCTGGGGAACTATTAAAGCCGCTTATTAATCAGATTCTGCTCTAACTTCCGCTGGCGAGGTTTGCAACCTCGCCTTTTTCAGCCAATAGGGACTAATACTATGTCAACGTATATTGCTCACGGTGGAAAAAACACGGTCATCACAACCCAAGAAAAACGTGCCTTACTGCACGAGGCACTCCTTAAGTTAGGTGGTATCCCGAAGAAGATCTTAGTGATTCCACCGGATATAACCCGACTCCACTCAAACGCTGGTGAACTCACCCAACTTCTCTACGAGTTATGGGATACTGCAAACGGCACCACCTTTGATATATTGCCCGCTATCGGTACGCATGCGCCCATGACCAAAGCACAGATCGCTGAGATGTACGGCGATCTGCCCAAAGCGACATATCACGTCCACAACTGGCGGACGGGACTCTACCATTTCGGCGAAGTGCCGTCCGAGGTCGTGCAGGAGGTATCAGGCGGTAAACTTGATTATAGCATCCCTGTCGCTGTAAATCGCCGTCTTGTAGGGGCTGGGTTACCCAGCCCCTACGAACTTATCATCTCCGTCGGACAAGTAATTCCGCATGAAGTTATCGGTATCGCCAACGGGTTTAAAAATATCCTCGTCGGTGCTGGCGGTGTTGAGATGATTAACAAATCTCATTTCCTCGGTGCCGTAGACGGCATGGAACGCTTGATGGGACGCACCGATACCTCTGTCAGGAGAGTCCTAAATTACGCGCATGCAAACTACCTAAAACAACTCGGTATTCTGTATGTCATGAGCGTCATGGATGCCGATGCTTCTGGAGCGCGCGTGATGCGCGGGCTTTACGTCGGTGACGATGCACAGACCTTTGAAACCGCTGCCGAATTGAGCAGAGCCGTTAATATGACCTTCTTGGACACGCCGCTATCAAAAGTAGTCGTTTACTTGGATCCGAGGGAATTTAAAAGCACATGGCTCGGTAACAAAGCGATCTATCGCACACGCATGGCGATGGCGGACGATGGCGAGTTGCTTATCATCGCGCCGGGGCTACGTGAATTCGGCGAGGACGCTGAAATTGACCGACTTATCCGAAAATATGGCTACCGCGGCACACCCACGACACTCAACGCTGTCTCGGAGAACCCGGAGTTGCGAGAGAACCTCTCCGCCGCTGCGCACTTGATTCACGGTAGCACCGAGGGACGTTTCAAGGTCACTTATGCAACCGAACACCTCACGCAAACCGAAATTGAATCCGTCGGCTACCAGTGGACCCCTGTCAACGAAGTGCTCGCCGAATACAACCTCGAAACACTTGTAGACGGATTTAACGACGGTGGCTTTTTCTACATCAGCGAGCCTGGGCAAGGTTTATGGGCATTACGCTCGCGGTTCAGTCAGTAGATGAACACTTGTAGGAAGCAGGAAAGTATGACAAACCCGCCAGAATCAACTCATATGGATACAACCTCAAAAAAAAAGATGAACCGTGTTATGGACTGCGATGTCTTCGTCTACGGTTCAACACCGGGCGGTTGCGCGGCTGCTATTAAAGCCGCTCGCAGCGGGTGTAAAGTCATCCTTGCCTGTCCACAACAGCATTCTGGCGGGATGATGGCAAGTGGGTTATCAACAACGGACGCTGTACGGCGAGAGATGTTTGGCGGATTGGTCATCGAATTCATTAATGGGGTGCGTGAAGAATACCGGCGAACCATCGGCGAGAATTCCGCCGAATGGAAACGCATTCAAGACGGTTGGTTCTATGAACCATCAGTCGCAGAACGGGTTTTTGATCAACTGCTCGGTGCAGAAGCGGATGCATTGGCGTTTCTTAGAGGACATCATTTGATTAACGCAACCGTACAAGCAAGTCGCGTTACAGCGGTAAAACTGGAAGCCACCGACGAATCACAGGGGCTTGTAACGGCAAAAACCTTTATTGATGGGACCTACGAAGGGGACCTCGCTGCCGCTGCCGATGTGCCCTATCGTGTGGGGCGTGAAGGTATCGAAGAATATGGAGAGTCACGGGCAGGCATACACTACATGAACTGGCGGACAGGAGAGCAGATTCTGACCCCCGATACAGGTGAACCGTCACCCGCTATCCAAGCTTATTGCGCTCGGAGCATCTTTACGACAGATCCTGATAAGATCGTTCCCATCGAAAAACCAGCAACTTATGAACAACATCTACAGGACTTTCTACCCTTACTTGATGACTTCGCAACAGGACGTATCCAAAGATTAGGACTCGGCACGCCGCTTCCGAATAAAAAGTATCAACTAAATGGTTCGATTGACCGGTTGACCAGTCTGAATTGCCCCGGTATCAGTTGGAGCTGGCCAGAGGCACAGCGGCATCATCGGCAACGGCTGGCGCAATTTCACCTCGATCACGCCGCAGGTTACGTCTGGTTCCTTCAAAATGAACCGCGGGTACCAGAAAGCACGCGCCATCTCTGGAAACAAGCAGGACTTCACAAGGACGAGTTCACCGGCAATGGACACTGGCCGTGGCAGATCTACGTTCGTCAAGGTCGGCGCATTGAAGGACGAGCATTGGTAACACAGCATAATTTCACTGTCGATCCGAAAACCGGGCGAACCCCGCAGATCGACCAAGCCATCGCGATTGGTGAACATTCGTTTGACGTTCACCCCTGTCACGATCGACGCTATGCAGTGGACGGTTTTATGGAGGGTGTCCTCTGGTATCCCAAAAAAGCCGAGGGTCCAGCCCAACCCGGTCAAGCCCCTTACGGTGCCATGTTGCCTCGGCATTTGAACAACCTACTCGTACCCGTTGCAATGTCGAGCACCCATGTCGCAATGTCGGTGTTGCGCATGGAGCCACTGTGGATGACAACTGGTCAGATCGCGGGACTTGCGGCAATGCAAGCCATGGATAGTGGTATCGATGTCGCCAACCTTGATCCTAATCCCTTACCGCAAATGTTGGGCATCAAAGTAGATCCATACAGTCGCAATCAATAAATTTTTCGCTGATAGGATCTTCGCTGTAGGAGCGGACTCCCGGTCGCGACTCTTTTTTTAAAATCGGAAACCAACAACCGAAAACTGAATGGCTCTGCCTTTTCCGCTCTTTTTTCTTGACGAAGCATCTCAGAAACGTTAAAATATCCTTGTAATTCAATCACGCCTTGGCGTGTGCCCCTTGTGCAGGAGGGTTCAAGAATCCCGCTGCTTTAGTTAGCAGACGGAGTATGTCAAAGACGAATTTCTCGTGTCCTGTCCCCTTAACCTTCTAACCAATGCAAAATATTCAAGGGTAAAAATATGCTTACAGAACAGGAGTTAGCACAATTTGAAGAAGAAGGCTATCTACTTCTTTCCGGATTAATTCCACAAGAGACTGTCACAAAAGCAAGGGAAACAATGTGGCACATGATGGAAATGGATGCCGATAATCCGAGTTCATGGGAAGATTGCAAACATCCGCCCGCCTCTAAGTTCTACATTCAGAGGACAGGAGCTCGTATCGAACTTTTCGGTGTTACGCATCCAGATCTTTTAGCATGTTGCACACCCGATTATCTCGCTATCCTTAAGCAACTCGCCTCCCAATACCCAGAGATTCCACATTGTGAAAGACAGCGTCCTGATGGTATCTGGGTACTCAATAAATTCCCCGTTTCAGCCGAATGGAAAAGACCGGCACCGCATTTAGATGGCGGTTTCCGAGATTTGCGATTAGATCCCGGGACGTTTCGGGTGACCAGTTTAACCTATCTCACCGATGCGAACGTCCACAGCGGCACGACCATAATATGGCCCGAAGGTCCACAACGCATCCGTGAATTCCGAAAAAACAATCCAAGGTTCTCTAATCATATCCACGATATGGGGGCACAGTTTCAAGAAATGGATTTAGGCGAACCCATAGAGGTTGTTGTCAAACAGGGGGATGTCCTATTCTTCCACCACCTGTTACCACATGCTGGTACAATGAATGTCAGTTCTGCCCCACGTTTTGCGATCCGATATATGTGTTTATGTCTCGCATGCCGAAGATGGGAGAAAAAAGAGGAGTGGAACCTTTGGATGCCTTAAGGCATTCTTGAACGTTACTGCGAAAGTTGTTGTTCAGAGAAATTAGTGTGAACGAGGCAGTAAGAAACCGAAGCAGCTCTAAATTATAGTAAAATCCAAAAATAAGTTTACACTTGTAGCCTAAACTTTTAGTTTGGGTTTCCTTGTAGCATAGGAAACCGTTGGTTCCTGTGGCATATAGCTTCAAAGTTCACACGACGATACGAGTGTATAAGTAATTACAAAATCTACTATAATAAGCAAGGAGGAATTATCATGCGTATATTTTCTTTGAGTTTAACACTTCTACTTGTTGTCGGTATCTACACGGCACAAGCAGTCGATGAAGGGACATTGCTGCTCTATTTACCCTTTGATGATGGTGCGGGGAAAAACCCCAAAGATGCCTCTGGCAATGAAAATAAAGCCAGCATCAACGGTAAGTTGAAATGGGTTAAGGGCAAAATCAACGGTGCCCTTGAATTTGACGGAGACGCAGCGAATTTCGTCGAAGTCGCACATACTGCCGATCTCGAAGGCATGAAACAGTTGACAGTTGAAGCCTGGGTTCAACCTTTCGGAACAGATGCTCTCGCAAGAGGGATCGTCTCCAAACGCGCAGGATGGCAGGCTGGAGATGTTTACAATCTCTTTTCGTGGAACGAGAGTAAGTTCTGGGCGAGGGTTAACGCAAAGAGCGGCGAACAAATTTCATCAACATCCATCTTAGAAAATAAAAAATGGATGCATCTCGCTTACGTCTATGACGGCAAAACAAAGAAGCAGCTGCTTTACGTCAACGGCGAACTCGAAAACGAAGTAGATCATCCTGAAGCTGAAGTTAGCAGTGGTCAAGAACCGTTATGGATTGGCACACTCAATCAAGGGTACTCGCAAACGTGGAACGGTCTCATTGATGAAGTCAGAATCTGGAGCAGTGTCCTAACCGAAGATGAAATCAAATTATCAATGGCTGGAGAACTCCTACCCGTCCAACCTTATGGAAAAGCCACAACAACATGGGGACGAATTAAGGTGAAGACCTACTAACCTTTAGTCTGATTCCGGAACTTGTAGCATAGGCTGTTAGCCTGTGCTTCCGTGAAAACGAACTTTACACATTCACACAACAATACGAATGTATAAGTAATTACGCAGCCCACTATAAACAGAGTACAAGGAGATTACTGATGACCAAGAGATTCATTGAAACCTCATTCCGCCTATTATGCGTCGCTTTAGCAATCACACTCATAGTGCCGCTTGGAGAGGGTACCGCCGTCGAAGAGGGCATGGTACTTTATCTTTCATTCGATGAAGCGGGCGATCCGACCGATGCCTCAGATAATCCGACGGATGTCACAGTGCACGGAACATTAAACAAGGCTGATGATCAGTTCGGCGGACATGCGATAGAATTTGATGGTGACAGTGCAAACTTTATCGAAGTCGCCCATGCCAGCAAACTTGCCGGTATGGAAGCATTGACAATCGCAGCGTGGGCAATGACAACAAACGCTGATGCCCTGGCAAGAGGCATCATTTCCAAACGAGTCGGGTTCAACAATGCCGATGTCTATCAGGTATTCTCATGGAACGATGTAAAGATGTACGCTCGCGTCAATGCCCAGAACAGTGGGGAAACCCAAATGGTTTCCGAGACAGTACTCGAAAGCGATGTGTGGTACCATTTCGTGATCATCTTCGACGGGACTGCACCGGAAGCAGAGCGCGGAAAGATGTACGTCAACGGCACGCTGGAAGGAACGTTTTCTCACCCGGATAGTGCCGTAGGTGACAGTGATGCGCCGTTGTGGATAGGCACTCTGAATGGCGGTTATGCCCAAACTTGGATCGGGCCTATTGATGAACTGAAAGTCTTTGCGCGTGCACTTAGCGAAGACGACATCCTTCAGTTGCTGGATGGACCGACACCGGTCAAGCCGCGTGGAAAATTAGCAACGACTTGGGCGAAACTCAAACATCAGTAAACAACAGCTGTCCCAACATGTCAACGTTGCTGCCGATATGTACGATAACGTGAGTTTGAGAAAAAATCTTGAATCTTGTAGGTTGGGTTGAATGGTGTCTTATCGAAAACCTCGTAGAGAAATTAAACTCCAAGTGCATCATGAACCTGAAATCACCAGCGCGCGAGTGAAACCCAACGTTTCTCTGTAGGATTTTCGACGTTGGGTTTCGCTATCTTTATTTATGTCATGGTGAACCAATAAGCATTCTCTATAAGTTTCGGGTCCTTGGTGATTCCCCGCTCAACCCAACCTACGGGACACCTGCCTTTTTATTATCAAACTCGCGTTACGATATATGAAACCGTATCCTTCTTCCAACGATGTATATCGAATTTGGACAAGAGTTATGGGCACTCCGCTCGCGGTTTGGTAGGAGGGGTTTGTAACCCCGAAGTTTCTATAGAAAGAAGGGAAACAGCATGCGACTCTTCAAAATTATCTGCAACTGGACACCTAAAATATGGCTCCCGTTGGCAATTGTTCTATTGAACCGTGTCCTTAACTTTTTGGAGAGGCAATATATTCTTGCATATTTGGATCTAGATTTATTCACAATCTCTCCTATTATCGTTGGATTTTTCGCTATCGCTGGGGCATTGATCGATTGGACCCTGATAAGCGTTCTCCTCTTTTTTGGGTGTCGGTTACTTTACAATGGAAAAGGTGTTTTCAGAAATTTCTTTAAGGTTATAGGTCTGTGTTATCTCGTTCTATTGGTAGCCACACTAAGCCATTTCATTTTCATTTTAATCAGTTTACCTCCTGATCTCACGACACTCGAATATAACAACACCATAAGCTCACCAGAATCATCAGAAGCGATTACTGAGGCGTTGGCTTCACTCGAACTACCAGTCCAAGTGATTAACATTGCGGGTCACATCTGTTTCGCGCTTATCCTCGTAGCAGTGGTTCAAACTTTTTTTGAAATTAGGTGGGTCCAGGCACTTTGTAACGTATGTCTCTTTTATGCTATCTATTGGATTTTGAACAAAGCTTTGTGGTCCATTTTTTCGCATATTTTTCTCTTTTTTTCCCAACACTTCTTTGGGTTTCCGAGTTGGCAGCCGGGCGACCCGATTCGACCATAACCTAATGTGGTATCAGCATTTCAGGCAATTCAGTGAGACTCTGAATCGTTTCCGCCCATCTGCCGGTCTGTGTGCGGTCCCGGTCAAGTAATATCGGACGAATCCGTACATCTCGCGCCCCGATGATATCCGCCTCGTATGTATCTCCCACATGGACGACTTCTTCCGCCGAAACGCCGACTGCCGCGAGCGCGTAGTTGAAGATATGTGAATCCGGTTTTTCGGAGCGAACGCGGGCATCGTGCGAAGCGACGATGGCATCAAAATACTCGGCGATCCCTAACCGCTCGGTGAGCGGATCCAAGGGTGTATCCCAATTGGAAACAATCGCTAACTTGAAGCCTTCATCTCGGAAACGCTGAAGTGTGGGAACGACATCGTCGTAGAGCGTAGCACTATTCGCAGCAAAGAGGTAGTGTCCAGATTGTAACAACTCCCATGCTATCTGTTCTACATGATTCCCAATGCCGACTTCTCTTATAAATTCACATTCTCGCATCATCACGGTTATCGATGATTCCAGCAGAGAATAATCGGTAGGAGGGGCGGGTGCCGACGTGCTGGCAAAAAGGCGTTCCATCGCTGTTTCACAGCGTTTCCAATTGACCTCAACACCATATCTCTCAGCGATTCTTTCAAGGTTTTCCTTAAGCGAATGCCTATGAAAACACAACGTTTCATAAAAATCAAAGAAAACAGCCCTTACCATAATTCCCCTAAAGCAGCTTCGGCAATTCAGACAAGCTCCGAATCGTCTCCTCCCATCTGTCAACCTGTGTCCCGTCCCGGTCAATGAGTATTGGACGGATGCCAGCGTTTCTTGCACCGATTATATCCGCTTCGTATGTATCCCCTACATGGACGGTTTCTTCTGCCGAAACACCCACTGCCGCGAGTGTATAGTAGAAAATATGCGGATCCGGCTTCGCGGACCGGACGCGTTCATCATGTGAGGAAGTAATCGTGTCAAAATAGTCGGCAATACCCAACCGTTCGGTGAGTGGATCCAACGGTGTATCCCAATTGGAAACAATCGCTAACTTGAAACCCTTGTCTCGCAAATGCTCAAGGGTCGGGACAGTGTCATCGTAGAGCGTAGCAGCGTTGGCAGCAAAAAGGGAGTGCTCAGATTGTAGCAACTCCCATGTTATTTGGTCCAAGTAGTCCCGAACACCGAGTGCTGCCAGAAAATCTCGGTAACTATCAATGATCTGCTGCATCGTCTCCAGAAGGCCATGGGTCATCGGATCTGATCCTGACGCATCCGCGTAGAGATTCCCGCGTGCTGTATCATAGCGTTCCCAATCAATTTCACACGCATACCGGTCCGTGATTTTTTGGAGTCTGGGTCTAAGCGATTGTCCCCAAACCCCCAACGTCTGGTAAAAATCAAAGAAAACTGCTTGGACCATAATTTTATGTTTAGGTGTAGTTAGAAAGCTCCATGAAAAGAATCATGCTGAATTTTTTAGGAGCGAATGTAAATTATTTCGTGAGGTTGAATGACTTGTAACGCTTTCTGCAGCCGGGGCATCAACGGGAGCAGGGCTTCTAATTCATTCCGAGGCGCGACTAACACAACAACAGCGATATCAAAGTGCTTGAGGTTCTGCTGATATTCAATATTTTGATCGGCAGTTACCCAAACATTGAACTCGTTTTCTGCTCGGCGGAGCAACTCTCCGTTTTTCATGCCAGCCCAGCCTTTTTCCTGCACTGTGAAAACGGTATGTCCTGTTAATTCGCGTTTTAGTTTTTTAGGCAAACATTCATCAATGAGAATGTGCATAGGCGTGTGTTAAGAGCATCTCCTTCGCGAGCTCCAATGCTTGGATCGCTTGCTCACGACTGACTGATGGAAAGTCCTCCAAAAATTCATCAAGACTTTCCCCTACCTCTAAATAGTCGATGAGGTTTTTTATTGGAACGCGGGTATTTTTGAACACCGGGGTGCCGCTCATAATCTCGGTATCACACGTAATAAACTCCTCAATTGATAGTGGTGCGCGGTTATCAAATTGCATGTGTCCCTCCTATTCTGAATCTCCTTTCCTATTGCTTTGTATCGTTGGGTCATAGAGATATTATACAACAAGGTATCAGGACTATCAAGGAGAAAAAATTATCAAACATCAAAGCACCCTATCAGAAGGTTACGGCCCCCTCGTTCAACTATAGTGTGTCGGATCAGGGACACCTGCCGCTTTAAAACCTCTCTTTCGGTGTATGCAGCTATCACATTCACCACACGCTCTACCTTCAGCGTCAGGATCGTAGCAACTCAAAGTGAGACTATAATCCACACCGAGCGCCACACCGATTTCGATGATTTCTGCCTTCGTTTTATCCATCAGCGGGGTTTGGATTGTTAATTGGATTTTACCTTCAACACCGGCTTGTGTCGCAAGGTTCGCCATCCTCTGATACGCCTCTATATATTCTGGACGGCAATCTGGATAACCGCTATAATCAATAGCAGTCGCACCGATGAAAATGGTATCGGCAGCAAGGACTTCAGCCCAAGCGAGGGCATAGGAGAGAAAAATCGTGTTTCGGGCAGGGACGTAGGTTATCGGTATGCTATCCCCCATTTCTGTATCAGAACGGTTTTTGGGAACAGCGATGTCTGCTGTCAACGCCGATGCCCCGAAGGTCCGCAAATCAATGTCAACAATCGTGTGTTGTTTCACGTCTAACGCAGTCGCGACATCCGCTGCACACCGGAGCTCTACCGTGTGCCGTTGACCGTACCGAAAACTCATTGCGTAGGTCTCGTAACCTTCAGCGCAGGCGATGGCGAGTGTTGTTGTTGAATCTAAGC
Organism: Candidatus Poribacteria bacterium; assembly: GCA_026706025.1. Taxonomy (NCBI): domain Bacteria; phylum Candidatus Poribacteria; species Candidatus Poribacteria bacterium. The sequence continues at coordinate 9,538 of JAPOZO010000092.1, read as the reverse complement.
CGCCACTTAGTAAGACAACCGCTTTTTTTGACACTGATTTCCTTCCAAAAAGAAGCGGAAAGTTTGCAAGTGTTCTAAAGTTTTCAAGTTATATTTGATGCCACAACCTAACTTTAGTTCGCTTTAGCTACACTTCGCAACTTTCCACTTTTAATTTTTCCTACGCCGCTTCAAACTCTAATTTCGCGAAACGGAGGAAGATACCGCCACCTGGTCTGGCGAGGGGGCCGTTAATCGCCAAGCATGCAATAACATGTTCCGCACCCGGCTCCGCGCTCTCAGTAACAACGACGCGTTGTGGCGTATTGAAACCGGAGGCAGCACCGCGTCCCGACTCCCCGAAGGCCAGGTCAATTTCGCCATCGACCCAAACCTCACCGTAGTCGTCAATACACGTGTGGAACCACACCTTTGAACCAGCGATCGAAACCCCATCAACTTCTTCAGGAAGTGTCACGGTAATCCGATACCAACCGAAGCAGAGTCCCGATAAGATGACTTCTTGGATATTCTCACAAACAGGCCACCCTGAATCGTCATAATCAGCGAGGCGGGCAGACACTTCTTCCAACCGATCGACCAAGCCACCGTTCGGTTCACCCGGGACAAGTCCCTCGCCAAAACGCCACTCGGAATTGGTAAGTTCACGATGTTCTGCATTTTCTAAATCAAGTTCTGTAATAGCCATTATGCATTCCTTCGTTTTGTAGTCGCGGCTTTCAACCGCGGTTTTTAGGGTACAGTGCACATTTATACAAGCACACCTGCAATTGATAAAATTAAGTACTAATCTTCGTCAATAGGGAACAAATCAAACGAAAACGAACAAAGATCCAGTAGATAATAAAGTGTATTGATGTATCAGCAACCTCTTGACTGATAACTCTCACTGCGAGGCAAACTGACAACCGATAACTCTTAGTAGGAAGACCAAAGTCTGTAGGCAATAACCGTTGAGAGAATCAAAGAAATTCCTGCGACAATAAATGGCACTTGAACAGAGATATCAACCAGAAAGCCACTTGCGACGTAGCCGAGAAGAAATCCGCTACTCCATGCCAAGTGCGTGAGACCGACACCATGCCCTTTCTCATGAGGCTCGGTAAATTCATTGATAAACCTCGGAATCGTTGTCGAAAGTGCCCACGCTGCCCCTGCACCGAGTATCCCGAAAACCTCCAGCGCGACTAATGAATCATGAAAGAACGCCACACCAAAAGCGAGAAATGTAACAATTGCATTCGCCACAAGCGCAGGCGTGCGATGTCCAATCCTATCGCATATCCTGCCAGTCGCCAATTGGCATCCGAAAGCGAACAGTAGACTGATTGCCCCGTAATAACCTGTCGCCTTCACGCCAGCGATCCGCGCGATCAAGACTGGCATGAGCAGGTTCACGGAACCCCAATAGTAGGTTGGAAAAACACGCAAACCGATCAGCATCCGCATTTTCCGCCGCCGACTCAGGTCCAGATATGCTTCGATATTAAGCGTTGATTTCCATATCCCATCCCGTCTCCGTCGGCCGCCAGAAGCCCGATGCGTCAAACGCGGCAAAAAGAGGCACGCGCCCACAAAGAGTATACCCGCTAAAACGACCGCACCAATCCCAAAAACACTATAGTTGATACGGTCAATGACTTCTCCTGCGATAGCACTACCGACTGCACTCCCAACAGTGCTACTGATAAAGTAGAGTCCTGTTGCCCATCCGAGTCGATCCGACGGCACGGCACTGATGAGATAGGTTTGCCCACCCGCAGTTTTGAACCCAGAAGCAATACCTTCATAGCAGAGAATACCCCAAAGGAACAAAGGTATTTCTGTCGTGAAAAGTGCGCCTACTACCACTGCGCCTGTCATACCAACCAGCACGGTCGGTTTCCGTCCAAACCGGTCGCTGAGCGTTCCGCCAATCAATGCTGAGATGCCGCCGAGTCCAATAGGTAGCGCGCGTAACAACGCCGCAAACAGCGCACTCTTTCCTAAAACCGATTCCGCATAGACCGGAAATAGCATCTGCACCGGTCCTGTCACCAAACCGAAAACAAATACAATAGCGCAAAGAAGGATAAACCCGAGGTTCCACATCTTCAAAGTAGCCGTCAGCAGTCAGCCATCAGAAAGAGAGTCTCTTTACCGACAACCGACGGCTGAAAGCCGATAGCCATTAAGAAAAATACCGTATCAGACTGTCTGTGATATTTGGTGCGGCGGTACCGAGTCCACATGCGCTCGTTGCTTTCATGACCGCTCCAATCTCCGAGATGAGTGTTTCTGAATTCCGATTCAACGGCGCGGACAAAAGTTCTGTTAGCCGCTGTGTACCGATACGACAGGGAAAACATTTCCCGCAAGATTCCTCAGCAAAAAATTCCATTGCATTGCGGGCAACATCAAGCATATTTCGCGTGTCGTCAAAAACCATGATTCCCGCGGCACCAAGCATCGCACCCACCTTTTGGAAACTCGGTTCATCTATAGTAATATCTAAGTCATCTCCAGCGATAAACCCACCAGATAACCCTGCCGTTGTAATTGCTTGAATTTCGCGCCCTTCTGGAGCACCACCCGCCCACTCGTAGAGAAGCGTTTTAAATGGAAGTCCGAACGGGACCTCGTAATTCCCCGGTCTCTGGATGTCACCGGAGAGGCTAATAATCTTTGTGCCTGCTAAATTTTCGTCGTAACTGAGGTTCTTATACCATGCTGCCCCATGGCGCAAGATCTGTACAGCGGCAGCGAGTGTCTCCACATTGTTCACAGCGGTGGGTAAGTTCTCAAACCCATGTGTCACAGGATAAGGCGGACGATTCCTCGGAAACGGATGTTTCCCCTCAAGGCTATTCAATAACGATCCTTCCTCGCCACAGACATAAGCACCCGCACCGCGTCGAATGTAGATATGGAAATTGAAACCTTCACCCCCATGCTTATTTCCAAAGATAGCATCGCCAAGTAATCCTGCTGCCTCTGCCTCTGCAAGTGCCTGTTCGAGTATTTTTAAGGTCTCTGGATACTCATATCGGAGATAGATAAAGCCACGTGTCGCCCCCGTCGCGTAGGCGGCGAGTGTCATCCCTTCAATCACAGCGTGCGGCGCATAATCAAGAATAACCCGATCTTTGAAACAGCCCGGTTCACCCTCATCCGCGTTGCAGACGACGGTTTTCGGTTGACCCGGCGCATTCAAAACCGATTCCCATTTCATGCCTGTTGGAAATCCTGCACCACCCCTACCTGAAAGTTGACTCTCCTTGAGCACTTCAATCACATCTGCTGGTGTGAGCGTTGTTACCGCCCGCGTCAACGCTTCATAGCCACCAGTGCGTCGGTAACCTGATAGTGTATTGCGTTCGGGTTCGCGAATTTCGGCGAAGACACATTCTTCGCCATCACCGGGATATGGCGGGGGTAGAGGGGAGGGTTGTACAGAAAGGGTCTCTGCTTGCTTTCCAACGAATACTTCATGTCCTTTCAGTACGGGTACACAATCGTCGCACCTTCCAGCACACGGCATCTCGGTGGCACCCTCACCTTTGAGTGCCTCAAGAATTTCCAGTCCGCCTTGTAACCGGCAAACAGGTCCCGTACAGACGCGCGGTGCGTCCTGTCCTGGAGCCTCACGCGCAAAATGGTGATAAAACGTTACAGTGCCAAAAAGTTCGGCGAGCGGGATCCGAAGTCCGACTGCGATGTCGCGAAGGACTGCCTCTGAAATAAACCCGTCTCGGTCGTGGAAGGCGTGTAGCAATGACAGCAATGGGGCGGGTTCATCGCGCCACTGGGCAATCACTTCTCGATTCGTCGGGGCTGCCATCTATCTCTCCAATACGGCAAACAAAGAATAATTTCTTTCTGCATCTTATCAATTCTCCAACTTCACGTCAACGCTTTTCTGAAATTTTGCTGCGTAGATCGCTTATTCTGGCACGTCCACTTTAAACGGATCTATGAGTTCATTTAACGCCTTCCGCTGTCCATGGTCGCGACTTTCAAGTTCGTGGAGAGCCTCTGGAATTTCGTCCTTATGTGCATCAAATGGAAGCCACCGAGACGAATCAACATGATGAAACTGTTTCGCATAGACCCAACGTAAGAACACCGTCATCCGCGGATAGGCTTCATGGGTCCAGCGTCGTCCAGCGTGCCGCAGGTTCGGCAGAAACACGATGAAGTCGCCAGCGTTTACGGGGACATTGTGAACTGTCGGCGGCGGATCGTCCATCGTGATGTGTTCAGGATATTGGAAGTTGGATTTGTGGCTTCCCGGAATACAGGCAAACCCGTTGCCGGGTGGCACATCCACTAACGAAACGGAGAGATTAAAGAAACTCGCGAAGATCTCATCGTTGGCGACTTGGTATTGGTGGTGCGGACTTCTAAACCAGCCTTTATGACCACCGTGCAGTTCCAAGCCGTCCGCATTGGGATAGCAGATATTCGCCACGACATCAAAAACGCGTGGATGGTTCCATGTCAACGCAGTCACAACCCGTAATATCTCTGGGTTCAAAATAAGTCTTTGGAACGCCTCATGCCCGTAGTGCATGTTATAGACCCACCACGGTTTTCCCTCCGGTGTGTTGATTCGCATAGGGTGCTTGAAATCCGCCTCATCCCATTCGGACCACGCAAACATCTGTGCCTTCATCAATTCGACATCCGCCTTCGGTACGGCGTTTCGGACCACAAAATAACCGAGTAGATCGAAACACCATTTTTCTTCCTGTGTTAGCATAGTGCCTCTCCCCTTTCCATCTTTTCAAGGATCCGTTTGGCAAACCCCTTTTCGCCCCGTTGGACGGATTCCAATTCGTATTGATCGTCAGAAATGCAGTGTCGGTGTGCTTCTATAGGGAGGTTATAGTTCTCATTGAAGTAGAAACTGAATTGATACCGATTGAAAACGACGCGACGCGGATAATCTTCTTTCCAAAACTTTGCGCCGTGCATCAATCGTGATGAAAAAATAAGGCAATCCCCTGCTTTCAACTCAAACGTAATTGCAGGTGCCAACTCGTTATCAATATCAAGCGTCGCAGGTAGTTTAATCTGCGATTTATGTGTGCCGGGGATGCACATGAAACCGTTATCCTGTGGCACATCAACGAGCGTTATGGCGGTGTTGACATAATTGCTGTAGATTTGACCATTACCGGCTTGGTAGTCATTGTGCGGGTTATAAAATCCATCTGGAAAGTCAAAACCGCTTGTGTCGCGGTGAAGCCTCTCCTTTTCGTCTTCAGCAATAGGACGTTGCTTCTGCAAGACGAGCGCGCAATTGAAGAGTCTCGGACGGTTCCACATCAAGCCCATTACAATCCGTAAGGCTTTCTCGTTGAGCGATAACCGCTCGAAAATCCGATCACCGTACTGAACATTGTTTAGCACGCCACTATATTCGCTTTGAGTGACGTTTACAGGTTCAGGCACGACTTCAGGGTGTGCAAACCATCCATTTGCAATCTCAAGCATTTGTTCTACTTCTGCTGGCGACACCACCTGCCGAAGCAGTAAATAGCCAAACAGATCATAGTGCCATTTCTCTTCTTCTGTTAGCGTAGATGGAAGATCGATCGCACTGTCTTCACCGCGAATTAGCATACTTTCTCCTACTTCTCTAATTCAAAGCCATATTTTTAAAAATGAAAGGTTATATTGGCATTTTCCCCACCTGATGTGGCCGCAGTGGAAATCCTCGATTCAGCGACAACTTTATCTTTAACTGTATCAACGAGCTCACATTGGAAGCCGAGCTCGCCATCAGTGTCATGCGAAAATTCGCCGCGCAAAAGGTAGATCCCCCCGGCTTTCACATCCGCAGACAATGTTGACAGAATTTGCCTGTCTCTCAGCTTATGCTCATGAAAAGCTTCGTATATAACCGCGAGTGACATGTTGTGTTTTCCAGGGACAACCAAAACCTCGTCAATGGCGAGATCTTTGCCCAACTCGATTTTCTCACTTAGGGCTAATCTATCATCAATTCGCAACACGATAAGGTCAGGCCGTTGTATCCATTCACCCCCCGTATCAATTTTGATAGTGGCGAGTTCAGACCTTGGCAATTGTGGTGCTTCATACGGACCCTCTCGCACCAAAATCGTGCCGCAACCCACAAGTGGCAGAGACAGGAGTATACCTACGAGTAAAACAGGAATGTCCAATTTCAGTTTCATCTGTTGACATCCGGTGCTATTAACATAGCGGTGTATCCACTTATAGTGTTTCATTTTTCTTCTAAACCTTTCTGGACATACTGTCTCGTTAAATTACATAATCTATTACAAACTGCCTAAGTGCTGTTTTCACTTCATCGGGCTTTTCTACCCAAGGATAGTGTCCTGATTCAGGAATCGGCACAAACGTACTACGCGGTAGTTTAGCGGCGAGCGTCTCTATAAAGTGATAAGGACGAGGATCGCAGGCACCATGAAGAAAAAGAGTAGGCATAGATAGATTGTAAACGGATTGCTGAAAATCTGAATCTGTGGTGTAACTTTTCCAGTCCGCGCCAACTTTTTCGTTCACTTCATGGCTCACAGGATATTCATCAAAACTTGGAAGATCGTTAACTCGATTTGGGTCAAATACATCCGTTTTATTACTTAAAGCGCGAAGCCTGTCTAATATCCGCTCCTCATCAGCCCCTTCAGCATGTTCTCTCTGTGAACGCAGACGTTGATATTCTTCACGCTCTGATTCACGCAGCACATTCAACCGATTTTCGCGATATTCGTCGTGCCATCGCGGATCAATACCTGTGCCTGCAATGTGAAGAACAGCTATCGTCCGCGCTGGAAACCTGACTGCATAAGCCAAAGCAAGTCCGGCCCCCCACGAATGCCCCCCAACGATCCAACGTTCAAAGTTGAAATGTTTTCTCAACCCTTCTAAATCATCGAGAAATGTGGATACATCGTAGGGACCCACCGGTTGTGAACGTCCACTTCCACGTTGGTCGTATCGGACGACTTGACATAAGTCAAAAACCATATCGGCGACGGGTCCGAGATAGTCATAACCACCGGGCCCGCCGTGGCAAAGCACCATCGGTATTCCTTTGCCTTGAACGGCTGTCCAAAGCCGAACACCATTAATCTGAAGTATACCTTCTTGGGACATCCCCACCCTTTCTAATATTTAACCGTAGCGAAATCGATTTATAGGGTTTAACAGCACTCAAGTTTCAAATTCATAATTCCAATTGAATTCGGTGTAACTATACTACTTGACCGCATCCTTGTCAACTGAAATCTATGGTATCGTCAAGAACATTATGCTAATTATCCAAGGCTCCATTAAGTAAAGACATTTCTTGATTTTTTTCTCGAAATATTTTACTATTTTAGCAATTAATTATGGTAACTCGTAGGTTGGGTTGAACGGAACATCAAAAAGCGAACGTATTTGGCACAGAAGCGGTGGATTTCCAGAATGCTTGAAGTCTCAGAGATTCGAGTGAAACCCAACATTTATCCCACTCGCTTAGTAAAAATGGAGATGAATTATGAAAAGAAAATGGGCTATACTCGCTTGCCTTTTAACCCTTGCCCTCCTGTCAGGATGTGGAATACCCCTCCATCCTGAAGACCCAACAGAAGGCCACACAGCAGACTACAAAGTAGGGTATCTGGACGGCTTTGAAGAAGCGGCCAATTCCAGTGAAGCGTTGGCTGCCGGAATGAGGGGAGATTTGTTCAACACACCATCAAAACTATCCGACGCTGTGTTGAAGAAAATTCAGGATCAACCTCTCGAATACCAAAACGGCTTCACAGCGGGTTGGAAGGCTCGTGTCGAATCTGATACTATGATGTTCTACTATATCTATGAAGATTTGGATATATAAAGATTAAATCTTATCACTCGGCTATTATAATGAAAGTAGATCCACAACAACTCATTGATGACGGCTACATCGTGCTGCGACAGGTTGTTCCGCCTAATCAGCTGGAAGCGTTAAGGTCAAATTTTGAAATCCTCGTCGAGAAACAAAAAGTTGTCTGGGAAAGAGAACGGAAACCAGACGAAAAACCGGGCGGCGTTTGGACAACGAGCGCGCAACCGAGGGTATTTTTCGATGAAGTCGTTGACGCAGCAACTGCCAATACGGTCGAATTCTGCCTACATGAGAACACACTCGGTGTGAGCCAGCAACTCATGAGAGCACCCGACGCGGCGATCACACTGATGGCATTGATGTGTAATCCGGTGCAAGATCACGGTCCCGCCAGTTGGCATCGTGATATTGATCCCACGGGACAGGCACCGCTCAAGGGCATGCAGATGGATTATGTTAAAAACGGTCCAGGATATGTCCAATGGAACATCCCACTTTACGACGATAGCGTGTTTTGGCTCGTGCCGAAAAGTTATTGTCGTCCGAACACACCAGAGGAACACCAATACCTATTGACACGTGCCCAAGAACCGATGCCGGGTGGAATTCCAATCGAACTCTCAGCAGGCGATGGGGTTGTCTATAGTCACATGGGTTTGCATTGGGGTAGCAACTATAGCACAAAATTGCGCCGGACTGTTCACCTTGGATATCGTGCCTTCGGTGGGGATTCGTATCCAATTGTCGATCATTTTTATTGGAATCTGGAATTCACACAGCACCTTCCTTCGGCAGCTCGCGCCCAATTTGAACATTTCTTCCGACTCCACCAGCAGCAATCCGATGTGATTGAGGCAACCTTTCACGCCATTCGTAACAAGGATGCTGACGGTTTTTGGAACGGATTGACGAAGCTGCACCCGGGTGAGGAGGAACGCATGGTCGCAGTCGTATTCCTTTCAAAGTTAGCAGATAAGGTCCGTAAACTCAAAGACCCTGAAGTCAGCAAACTTCCAATTGAAGCGCGCATCGGGGAAATTTCCGCACATCGACTCAACTTCCATCTTTATGAGGATTTCGCACGCCGTTTTTCCGCCGAAGCTGCCGAAAGCATCTGGAAACGGTTCTCAACGCTATACGAAAAAATAGAAGCAGAGATCGCTCAATCTGTCCCCGACAGAACATCTCGTGTGATGCGCTATCAACTGACCGACATGCCAGCAAATTTCGAGGTGGAAGACTTCATTCAGAGCTGGTAGAAATGTAGAACAACAAAAAGAATAGGAGTGAACCATTGGCACAAAATCAAAGTGTAATCATCAAAATTGAGGCGGGTTCGGTCAAGCGGCAGAATGACCTCGTCCGCTTGCCTTTCAAGCCGAAATGTTACTTTCCCGATTGGCAAGAAGGGACTTCAGGGCTTGAGATGGCAATAATTGAAGCAGACGGTCATATCTCCGACGAGGAGGTCCCATGTCAATTCGAGCCGACGCTACGTGAACTTGCCTGGCAGACAGGCGAACTTCCAGCGGGAATATCAGCACATTACGCGATCCGACAGATCAATAAGCTGCCACCCATAGCCCGTTATCACATCGAACAGAAACCCGCGCATCTGCTCATTTCTGCCGGTGACTCGTTATTTGCACGATACAACTTTCTCGGTGTCTGGAAGCCTTACTTTTGGCCCCT
>JAPOZO010000091.1 GCA_026706025.1 Candidatus Poribacteria bacterium | reverse complement strand
TCCGCCAAAATCTTTGAACGTCATCTGTGCCTCTTGGGAACGTTGATAGGTGAACGCTTCTTTGATTTCGGTGGTGCCATTTCCTTTTCTGATGATAAACTTGGCAGCCCACCCACGCAATCCGGTAAACGCGTGTCGGTCTAATTCCCTCTGAATTTTTGTTCGGTCAGTTTGTGTCAGATTGCTCATGTTTATAGGGGCGAGGTCCGCCCCATCGATTTTGATCGCAAACTCTGGCAGAACCCCTACGGGCTTGAAAACGATATACCTTGACGCGAAATGCTCAGGCATGGATTCAGAATCGAAGTCGGTGCGGATTGGATAACTGGTGTGGACATCGTTTGGGTGAATAGCGACGGGCGGAAAACGATGTGCAAACTTATACCCGGGCATATCGGTTGCAGTATTGGCGCGGTTGCCTGTGAAATAATTCCATACCGTAAAGGTCTTGAACGCCTCGGCGAGGGTGGTGCCGTTGTCGGTAAAGACATCGTAGAAGTTCCCCATCTCGCGATAACTTCCATCGGTGGTATTTCCATAAAACTGCCTAACGATATCGTATCCGAATCGCTGTGTCATATATAATGCCCAGATAACGGAACCGTACTCGTGGTCGCCAATGCGACTTTCAAGTGAGATATCCGGAATGAGAAACCAGCGTCGGAGTTGATGCGTGTAAAGGTTATAGGCATCGGTCTCGTTAGGTTCATCGGGATCGGGAAGCGTATCACCATCATCAATGCGCCCACCATCGTATGTCATGACTTCTATCCACGTTGCGGACGCTTCCATGAACCATGTCGGCATATAGGCGTTGTAGCCGAACTGGACTCCGTGCTGGAACTCGTGGGTGCAGGTTGTCTGCAGATAGCGAATCCCTTCGGATTTTCCGACGTAATCGTAGATACGGGAATTGATCATGAAGTAGGGGGCGATGGTCAGTGCGGTAGCTAAAACGCGTCCTTCAAACCAATCACCTGTCGCGATGCCGAGTGCGGGGAAGGTAAAGAGATAAACATCATATTTATGATTTCCGCCGTTCTGCGCTGCCCAGAAATCAATATAGGGGACCTTAAATCCCATCAGGTCGATTTGGACGTGGTAGGCGCGTTCCATTGCATCTGCACAGAGGTCGATATAATCAGGTACGCCGTTACGTGGGTGAAAATCTTCAAGTGGCGGTGCGTGTGGTCCGACACGCGTATAGTGGAGCCTGAAGTGCGGTGTGTTAAACTTTTCTGGCAATTCTATCTCACCGAAGAAACTACCGGGGAGTCCGGGTCTTAGGAAAATTGGCTTGAGTTCCTGCCGATATATTGCGGGTAAGTTGTGCCAATTCTTGGCGAGGGTGACAAAACTGTCAGTTACGCACTCTGTTATTTCGCTTTGGGTGTACTGGGATTTAAGGTTAGTGAATTTCCGAGCGGTTTGGATTGCATGCTGGAGTTCAGCATCTGGTGGTAACGCGTGTGCGAAGGGGAGACACGTTATAAAGAACGCGATGATAATAATAAGTGATAATTTCATGTTTTTAACTATTGGGTTTTTGCTCGGTTTTTTCCGTTGTCAAAAATCGGTTTTTGATGAAGTTTGGTCCATCTTTTGGATAATTGTATTTTGACTCCTCGGGAAAGAGTATATGTATTTTGACATCAACGTACATTATACACTGTTTTGGGCTTATATGCCAGAGAACCTTTTAGGGTATCCAGTTCTGTTGCTGTCCATTTTAGCAGGGAAGTCGCGAGCCGTAAACAGCTTCAACAGTTTACGGCACACGGAGTGTGCCTACTACCTTGCAAGTCCTTAGGAGAAATGGGTAGGTTTTCCATCGAGGCTGGTGCGGTTGGTTTCTTTCCAATATGCTTCTACGCCTTCTTCGCCCTTCTTGGTTGCCCACGCGTTTAGCTGCTCTCTTTCACCGACATAGTCATAAAGCGGGACAGCCATTCCGCACGAGGTTTGCACAAGGTCAACGGTGAGATCAAAGATTTGCCTTGCACCCGGTAGTGGTGTGAACAGCGGGAAGAGTAGCTGCCATTCGGGATCATCCTTGTGGATGGCTTTTGCGGTGCCGTAGAGGCGAAGGATCAAGGGATTATCTTCAAAAGCGGTAAACATAAGCGTCATGCGCGGGTTTTCTTGAACATGCGCGGCGGTTTCATTTCCGCTTCCGGTCACGTTTAACCAAGCGACCCGCTTTGGATCAAGGATGCGCAAAGAGTCCATACCCTTCGGGGATAGATTGATTCTGCTGTCAGCAGTTGCGGTTGCAACAAAGAAAATTTTTTGGTCTTCGATGAATTGCTGTAGTTTAGGTGAAATCTGTTTGTATAGTTTTGCCATTTTACCGATTACTCCTAAAGCGATTTGAGTATTGCCCAAGTCGTTGTTAATTTGTCCGAAGGTTCAACGGCTTGTGGCTCTGCGCCTTCAATGTCGCTTACAAATTCGCCTTCGTAGAGACGGATATGATCGAGCCAGACATCAACTTTCTCTGCGCCCATAATAATGCCGGCGCGTGTATTGACATCATCTGCTGTCATTTTGAAGGTGATGAAGAATTCCTTCCATTCTTCGGAGAGGTTAATTGATTTTCGGGCGTATTCATTCCATGGGGCCCCTTGATGAAGGATACGCATTACGACGCTTCTTGGCTTTTCACTTTTTGCCCACAAATTATAGGTATAGGTGATACCTTTTTCCAAGGTGAAGGGTTGCTGATAGAATTGGATGTGCCACAACTCGCCTGCCTTGCTGATTTTGATGTAAACAGCGTTTTTTCCGGCGACGGGTTCTGCCTTTTTGCCCTCAGTTTGAAAAAGCGCGGCGGCATCCGCATGTGTCCAATGGTGCCACCCATCAAGTTTGAGGTCAAAATCACCGTTTTTGAGGATATTTTCGGGGGGTTTCTCGGCGTATGCAAGCGTTGCGAACCCGAACAATACGACTACGGTAAATAAGAATCTCATTTCATCACTCCTTAAAATTGGATACACCTACTTCTCTCCCCTTTTCCCATATATGCCTTCGCTTTCGTGCCAAACGTAAATGCTTCTGTGGTGTTTTTTGAGTCTTCTTGATAAAGCCATGCAGAAGTGCCATCCCGTTATCAGCAACAGTAAACAAAATCCGTGCTATACGTTTTTGGCGGAGGTTACTGCGGACCTCCCATAAATCGGTTTCCAGTTTTCGAGCGAGCGGCGTGCTCACGGGCTAACGAAACTGTACCTTTTCTATATCCGTTCCGATTCTCTGTTTATCTGCTTTATCTAGTCCTCGCAGCCATTCTCGCACGGGTTCACGTCCTGTTTCAGTGCGAAAAAAGATGACGTTAAGCATAGAGGTGCCGGTCAAAAAAAGGAAGGTAGACAGATATTTTCAGCATAGGAATTGTAACACAACTTGGAATGCCGAGTCAAGAAAAATTCCGAGAGAGAAAAAGGGCAGGTGATGAACCTGCCCTTGAGATAGGATTCCCGGCGGCGACTTACTTTCCCGCGGGGTCGCCCCCGAAGTATCATCAGCGCTGAAGGGCTTAACTACCGTGTTCGGGATGGATACGGGTGGATCCCCTTCGCTATAGCCACCGGAAAATTTGTTGCGTGGCTCAGAGATGCGCTGTTTACAGCGATTTCCCCTGAGCGGTTGCAAGAATATTTGACAATTGTATAGGGGTGAGGGTTCGGTAGAAAGAATAAAAGAAGTTATCAAGCCCTCGGCTTATTAGTACCAGTTAGCTGAACCGCTCACACGGTGTACACATCTGGCCTATCAACCTTCTTATCTCGAAGGAGCCTTACCAACTTAACGT
>JAPOZO010000090.1 GCA_026706025.1 Candidatus Poribacteria bacterium | reverse complement strand
TCTGCGCGGGTTGTGAAGTCCAAGGTTCGGCTTTTGAGTTCGCCATAGATGTAGTGTTTTTTGAGGTTCTTTTCAACCTGCTGCACCCATTGTGCATCCCGCACCTGATAGTTATACCTTGGTCCTAGGGTGATCTCAATGTTTGATGCTACCCGAATGCGTAAGCGGAGCCGAACATCGTAGGCATACGAGCGTTTATCGTCATCCCACGAGAAAATTGGATTGAGTTCAAGATGCACCATTTTGCGACTATCAGTAGCGAGACGTGTGTATACCCACCAGCCCGGAGGGTTCTTAATGAGTGTGCCACCGCGCCAGACATCCTCATCACTGAAGGATTCTAAGTTGCGGCCAACCCACAAGTCATAGTTCCAATAGTTTTTTAAGCGACCGATTGTCCATATTTCCGAGTAACTATTGATATTTACCCTGTCATAATTCCAAGTTCGCCAGCCATAAAGTCCAAATCGCATATAGCGAAAGATACTAAACGGTTGCTCTTTGCGTATGGTAAGGTCGTAATTCCATTCTATGATGTCACTACGTTGTCGGTAGCCGAGGTCGTTCATCTCAAAATCAGGGGAGAGTGCCCTAAAATCGGTATCAAACCTTAACCATCCGCCGCGTTTTTTAAATTCAAGGTGGGCGAGGTATCCTACTTTGTGCGAAAGGGGCTTTTGATACTTTGCTGTATCAAAGCTCTCTACCTGGCTCCCGGCAACAGTGCCGCCTATTTGGTATCGTTCCTTTGAAAACTTCAAATCCCAATCGAGTCCACCCACATACGCGGCGTTGGCATCTTGGCGGTTGACAGCCGTGGTTAGGAATCCGACGCGGGAATTCCCTCCAAGCACATCCTGATTGATTCGACCCACAAAATAGTTCGTTAAAGGTTCAATGAGATGCTCACGGTTGTTTCCGTCTTGCCTGATCTGGGCATATTCGCGTGCGGTGAGGGCCTGCATGATGCCGAAAGTGGTGTTGCGTTGGGTTCTACCCACGATTTTGGTGGCACCAAGAATGGTTGTGGATTCAGGGCGGCTTAATTCCTCTGCATCAGCGGGGATGTCAAAATACCGTGGCTTGCGTCCGATGCGTCGGGAGTAAAAGAAGCGGTAGTCGTCGGTTTGAAAAATGGATGCGCCCTTGACAAAAAACGGACGACGTTCTTCAAAAAATTCCTCATACGCCGAGAGATTTAGACTTGCCGGGTCTGCCTCCACCTGCCCAAAATCGGGGTTGATTGTGGCATTGAGAGTCGTTCCAGTGGTAATCCCATATTGGATATCGGTGCCAATATTACCCCATAAATTGGTGCCTTTATCAAAGGTTGTGCGTCCCATGGCGTAAGGCACAAACTCTAAATGCCGAGAGGGATGGATATTTTTAATGCCGGTCAGGTCACCCAAGCGCGATACCCATCCTGGTTCATCCTTCCTAATCAAACGCCAATGGGACTCCTCTTTTTTTCTGCTGATAGTCCGATTGACTTGGAGTCCCCAAACATATTCATCTTTTGGGGAGAAGTGCAACAGATGAAACGGAATTTTATACTCCACCGTCCAGCCATCTGCGTGAATCCGGGTCTTAGCATCCCACACCCCATCCCATGTCCTGTCGGGCTGCTTGTTATCCGAAATGATACCATCTGTTACAGACCCAGAAGGATGAACTGTAAACCAATAGGCACTCTGTTGGTTATAGTGCGGATCAAGGTTAATGTTGATTTTATCCGAATCAACAAATACATTGTCTCGCCTGACTAATTGGGCAGCGATTTTATCAGGTTCACTGTCATAACATACGATGCCAAAATAGAGTGCCTCATCATCGTAAGCGATTTGGAAGGTAGTGCGTTCGGATGCGGGTTCTCCTTCATCCGGATCGCGTTGACGGAAGCCTTCGTGGAGAGGCGCGGTCTTCCAGATATCGTCATCTAAAACACCATCTAACTTCGGCGGTTTGCCTTTAATACGGATAGCGGTCGCGCTCCTATGTGTTGATTCTTCTTGGGGTTCAGCCAGTACGTCGCCTGAGAGTTGAACGAGAAAAAAAATCACAACAAACACACAGACGACCTGAAAGTCCAAATCAATTCTCATAGATCCTTCTCAGTATTATTTATTTAAACGCCAGTTTGAAAAAAGATATTAGAAGCTTTGGATCCCACAGTTTTATAGTGCAGTCCAAACTTGCACTCACAAGCGTAGAACCAGCTGGAGAAAACACGACAGAACGAACAGACCTTGTATGTCCAGTGAGTGTAGAAAACTCCACTGTTTTCATGAGATTTCTCCTCTATTTTCGAGAATTGCTTTCGCATCGGTTTCTATGTTTCAGCGATTCTCGTCTGTCCATAAGCATTGATGGGGCTCGTTCTTCTGATAAGGGACGATTTTTGACAATTTTCCTAATTTATACTCTGGAAACTCATGTCCTACCTCTATAACATAGCCCTCATTCGTAAGGATAGGGAACTCTAATTTGGCGAGAGAATCATAGGGTTCGATCTCTAACCGGACATCATGTTCATCTTTCACTGTTTTGTAGAAAAATTCTGCGGAATGGCTTTCATTTTTTGAAATCACGATTACACCAGACTGCCTAACGTTTCCGTCGGAGGCGTACACTTTCAAACCGACTATAAGATCGTCGGTTGGGTGTGGATCTGATTTTACTTTAAACCATAAGCCGTTGATTGAATTATCCGCAACGCCCTCGCTGGGAGCGAGTATTTGAAAAGCAACACTTGGAATCTGTTTCATAATTGATTTTCCTGTTTTGAACTATTTTCGGAAACCGTTGCTGTTGTGCAGCAAGATGGCTACTATATTTCTGGCTTTCGCCTGTACTTAATCCTTTCAGAGCACCTCAATCGGCGGAAGCGTGGTGGTAATTTCCGCCCTTTAAACCCCTAAATTCCTCAACCGGCATATCGTCCTTGTCAGAGCAGTAGGTGGATTTTAAGAGAAAGTACGTAAGTCCTTAAAATGTTACACCAGTGTAACATTGGATGTAGATTAATTACCGGTATAAACCCAGTCATTGCAAGGGTTTAGAGGCGATTTTGCTGTTGCTTTTTGTTGCGCGAAAAAAAAATAAATTGGCGAAAAGTGTAACATTTAGTTTAGTTGTCAGTAAGTCGTCAGCAACGATTTATTTTCCTATCCGGTTTTGAGGGTGCTCATCGGAATCTACGCGCTATGCTCCTTTTATACCTTATATATTTTAATTGATTTTAGTTTGATATATATATCATAACATATATAATATGAGAAGTCAAATTTATCTCTTAGCCGGGGTAGGATCCAGCACAACCTGACCCGTTATGCTACAAAACCGCCCTGAATAATAAACCAGCGTCATTTATAGTGGGGATGGAGTGCAATGGCGAGGTCCCGCGGTTGTGCATTTCGCATGCGAATTATTGAAAATGCTAACGTTGAATTCACGACTGCATCGTAAAGGGGCCATAGAGAGGGCATAATCCTTAATTCAACACCGAAGTCGATTAGGGCTTTCAATAGATCATCGAGGCACACAACGGACAACGGCGTAACAGGCTGATCTGAGATGTAATATTGCGTTCTTTCATCTTCAAGGGCAAGTTTGAACGTATCAGCAGGAAGATGGTAGCGGTAGAGTTGAGTTCTTCGCACTGTTTCGAGCCAGCAGCTTTCAATGGCCACAACACACCGTACACTGCTATGCGCAAAAAATGATTGAACGTCTCGTGGGGAAGTCTGACTGTCCGCGCGAAAGGTCACACGAGGGCAGTCGCGTGGTAGGAGGTATTTATACATAGCTGCCTCGGATACGCCCCACACAACTGCTCCTAACTCAGGCGTTGAGAACCGCGGTTCAAAGTAGGAGATGTTTGGTTCTTCGCTAAAGTGGTATATCATCTTGTCCATGTCTCTTGTCTGTACCGTTTTGCTGTGCTATGACTACACAGAAATACACCGAAACATCGGCGAATAAAAGGGGATAGCGTTTTGATCCGCGCCTCCTTCCAAAGTGCTTCCAACCAATAGACTTCAGATCGGACTTTATGGACAGAGGATCCAACTTTATGGAGTCTCATGGTAAACAGCGTGGCATCAGTGTCTACGAAAAACAATCTGTTAGCGGCATCAAATCCAGCACCACTGACTTTAGGAACTCTATTTGTCTTGAGGTTTAACAATAGTAGGTTGGTAATCACATCCCAAACCAGTACCGACACTTTATCAGAAATATATTTTTCCCTTCATCGGTAAAGCTGCTTCGTAATCGGTGAAACGGACGAAACTCAAGATCATCTGCTCCGACTTCTTCCAATGCAATTGCACGCGATTGCGACCAAACCAGAAACAAGGTACTGCCGGGGCGGAATTCCCAGCGGAGGACGGTGTTACCCTTTAGCGAACGCATGTGGAAATCAGGGTTTCGCTTCAGCGGATAGGGTTTGAATTGATAGGACCTCGGCTCAATTAACGCTTTGAAGTTGGCATAGTCGCCGACGGTAATAAAGGGTTGCACGTAGAATTGGAGACTCAGTGTCGATGTGAAACTGATGTTTGCGCGGGTGGTGAAGTCCAGCGTCTGACTCGTTAATTCGCCATAGACGTAGTGTTTTTTCAGCTGTCCATTGATGTTTTCTTCGACTAACTCAACCCACTGGGCATCGTCAACCCGATAGCGATACATCGGTCCGATGCTCAGTTCAATGTTTGACATAGGACGAATGTTCAGGCGGAGACTGACCTCTTTTTCAGAGGTTTTGTTATCATCGTCCCATGCGAAAATCGGATTCAGTTCAAGCTGCACCATTTTACGACCATCGGTTCTAAGCCGTGTAAAAATCCACCAACCTGCGGGATTCTTAATCAGTGTCCCGCCACGCCAGACATCTTCGTCGTTAAATGACTCCAAATTCCGACCAACCCACAGGTCATACTCCCAATAGTTTTTCAGTTTACCATCTGTCCATATCTCGGAGTAGCGACCAATGCTAACGCCATCATAATTCCATTCTCGCCAACCGTAGAAGCCTAAAGTCACTTCTCGGAAAATACTGAAGGGTTGTTCTTTCTTGAACATGAGGTCATAGAACCACCGCATCATATCGCCGCGTTGCGTATAACCTATGTCATTTATTTCAAAGTCTGGGGAAAGAATACTAAAACTGGTATCAAGCCGCCACCACCCACCCTGTTTTTCAAATTCAATATTTGCCAGATAACCGGACTTGCGCGCTTCCAATTCTCCTGCTTGGCTCGCCGCGAGCCGCCCACTTATTTGGTACCGCTCTTTCGCCAGTTTCAAGTCCCAGTCAAGCCCACCGACATACGCGGCGTTGGAAGTCTGTCGATTGACCGCTGTCGTTATCAGTCCGACGCGAGAATTCCCTTCTAAGATATCTTGTGTCACTCGACCTACAAAGTAGTTCGTCAACGGTTCAATCAGGTAATCTCGGTTCTTGCCTTTTTGCTTAATCTGCGCATACTCCCGCGCGGTAACAGCTTCCATGATACCGAAGGAAGTGTTGCTGTTGGTTCTCCCGACGACTTTGGCAGCCCCCAGAATTGTTGTTGCTTCTGGTCGGCTGAGTTCAGTGGTGCCCATTGGGATCTCAAAATGTCCAGGTTGTCGCCCGATCCGACGAGAGTAAAAGAATTGATTTCCCCAATTTCCAAAGTTGAAGATTGAGGCTCCTTTGACAAAAAAGGGTCTACGCTCCTCAAAAAACTCCTCATAGGCAGAGAGATTTAAAGTGGCAGGGTCCGCCTCTACTTGTCCAAAATCAGGGTTGACTGTTGCATTGAGCGTGACACCAGAAGTAATACCGTATTGGACATCACCGCCAACATTGCCCCACAAATCAGTATCGCTGTTTAGAGTTGTCCTACCCATAGTGTATGGTATCAATTCCAGATGGCGAGAGGGATGGATATTCTCAATACCCGTCAGGTCACCGAACCGTGAAACCCAGCCCGGTTCACCCTTCTTAATCAAACGCCAGTGTGCACGCTCTTTTCTACGGCTAATCTCACGTTCTACCTGTAGTCCCCACGTGTATTTATCTTTTCGAGAGAAACGGAACATGTAAAATGGGATTCTACATTCGACTGCCCACCCATTTTTGTGGACTTGGGTTTTCGCCTCCCACACGCCGTCCCATGCATTGTTCCAACCGTTTGGACCACCGCCTCCGACAATACCATCTATGACAGAACCAGACGGATAAACAGTAAAGGAAAAACCGCGCTGCCGATTGTAATGCGGATCAAGGATAATCTGAACTTTATCGGATTCAACATACTCGTCCCGTCTAACGAGGCGCGAGACTATTTTATCGGGTTCGCTGTCGTAGCACATGACAGCAAAATAGACTGCCTCGTCATCATAAGCAACTTGGAAGGTAGTGCGTTGGGAAGCGGGTTCCCCCTCATCCGGCTCGCGTTGACGGAAGCCCTCGTGGAGGGGTGCAGTTTTCCAGATAGCGTCATCCAAAACGCCATCCAATTGGGGGGGTGTGCCTTTAATGCGGACAGCAGTCGCAACTCTATGAGCGGATTCTGTTTCTGTTTCAGCCTTTACTATGCTTGGGAGTTGTAAGACAAAAAACGCTGTCAACAACACCAAAGCGCACCAAAACTCTGAGTCAGTTTTCAATTGTTTTCCTCTCGACTTTTTGTAAGCTCGTTTATTTACTAATTGAAACCCGATTCAGATAAAAAACTTCAGAATTTTTTAGGATTCGTCAGAAATATCCGCGCCGCATTGTGGACAGGTATCGCCCCACGTTGAACGCTTGCCCTCGCCACAAACATCGCAAGCACCAAGCGGGTATTCATCCGGTTTCGCACGGCTACCACCCTTCTTGTAGGTAATGATGCGCCATACTGTTTCGCCATCTTCTTCATAACAGAGCCAAACCCCTTCTTTTCTACCATCAGCGGAGCCGCCATCATGTTTCCGGTAGGGACCGCCCCATTTGCGGTTTCCGTTCTCATAATAGCAGATATAGTCGCCTTCATTCTTGCCGTCTCGGAAGGAGGCTTCGCTCGCCTTGTTGCCGTTTTTGTGGTACTGGATCCAAGGACCATCTTTTTTCCCGTGAATATAATTTCCTTCGCTCCGCTTGAATCCGTTCGCGTAATAGGTAATCCAATACCCATGCTTTTTGCCATCAACCATTTCACCCGTATCTCGTGAACTTGCCATCACTTCACCTCGTGTGCAGAATAGAAACGTCTGTTTGATTATCACAAATTTTCATTAAGGTACGCCTCAAAATTCTCTATCGTTTTCTTACCGATGCCTTTGATCCCTTTCAACTTACCTTCATCAATTGCTGTTCGGAGTGATAAGAGACTGTCAACGCCTATCTCCTGATACAGAAGTTTAATTGTTTTAGGCCCCAGTCCGGGGATAGATATAAGTTCAACAATTGTCTGCGGCACATCACTTGCGTACTCCTGCAATTTCGAGCACGTTCCGGTTTCAACATATTCAGTGATGATTGTAGCGACTATATCTCCAACACCTGGAATCTCCTCTTTCAACTGTCCTTGAGCGACCAGTTCCACCACAGATGCCTCCATACGAGAAATTGTATACGCTAAACGCGGGTAGCGCGCTGCGTGGTCTTCCGGGTAGTCAGCGACAATCAAAATCGTATAAAGCTCCAATAGTTTTTGTGCGATTTCATTGTTGGTCAGTCCCGCGGTATCACCAGGTTCTGCTTTATTTTTCATATTGCCTCCATTGTAGAATTTTACGTTAATTAATCTTTGTGGCGTACCTTCTGAGCGGAGTAGAAATATTTGCTCGTTTTAGAATCCGCGTTACAAATTCCTATCAACGATTTCTGACTGAAGTTGTGAAAAATTATAATACCAACATGAAACATTTAGAAGGCACATGAATTGAAAATCTGTATATATCTCGTACAATTTATTTCGCGATATTCGCATCAAGTTCCTTTGCTTTTTCAAAATCTGCTTTTGCCGCGTCATGTTGTCCAAGTGCCTCTTTTGCACGCGCGCGATTCTTGTAAGCCGCAGCTTCCTGTGGATTTAGATTGATGGCTTTATCACAATCGCTTATCGCACCTTCATAGTCGCCAAGTTTCCGTTTTGCTACGCCACGGTTATTGTAAGCTGCAGCATTCTGCGGATTGAGTTGGATGGCTTTACCGTAATCTTCGATTGCCCCCTGATAGTCGTCAAGTCTCTGTTTCACTACGCCACGGTTGTAATATGCAGTGGCATCCTGTGGGTTGAGTGCGATGGCTTTATCACAATCCTTGATCGCACTTTTATAGTCACCGAGTTTCTGTTTTACAGCCCCGCGGTTGGAGTACGCTCTGGCATCCTGTGGATTGAGTTTGATAACCTCATTGAAATCATTGATTGCAGCTTTATGGTCACCAAACCGTGACTTTGCAGCACCCCGGTTGCCGTATGCTGTAGCATTCTGTGGATTGAGTTTGATAACCTTATTGAAATCATTGATCGCGCCTTTAGGATCGCCAACATCTAACTTTGCGATGCCTCGGTTGCTGTACGCTGTAGCATACTTTGGATTGAGTTCGATGGCTTTATTGTAGTCTTTGATCGCAGCTTTAGGGTCGCCAAGTTTCCGTTTTGCTTCCCCGCGGTTGTTGTAAGCCCATCCATGCTTTGGATTGAGTTCGATGGCTTTATCATAATCATTGATTGCGCTTTTATAGTCGCCAAGATCCCATTTCGCTACGCCTCGGTTGTTGTAGGCATCTATATCCTTTGGGTTGAGTTCAATGGCTTTATCATAATCATTGATTGCGCCTTTATGGTCGCCAAGATTCCATTTCGCTACGCCTCGGTGGCTGTAGGCATCTACATACTTTGGGTTGAGTTCGATGGCTTTATCATAATCATTGATTGCGCCTTTATGGTCGCTAAGATTCCATTTATTGTATCCACGATTGAAGTAGGTAACAGCATGCTCTGGATTGCGTCGGATGGCTTTATCATAATCACTGATCGCGCCTTCATGGTCACCGAGGGCAGATCTCGCTTGTCCACGTTTGGAATAGGCATAAATAGACTCAGGATTCAACCGGATAGCTTCATCTAAATTAGCTATTGCCTTGTCATAGCGTTTTTTATCGTAATCCATTTCTCCTTTAACGTAGGCGTTGTAAGAACGAATCAGTCCTCGTTGATGCCACTGTTCCAAGGAGGCAAATGATTCCGATTGCGTCAGCAATACCTTGACTGCATTTGAGGGAATAGCATAACTGTAAAAACCGTCTACAGTGGTGCTAATACCTATAACTTGTCCTTGACTGTCTAAAACCGGACTTCCACTACTTCCACCAGTCGTATCAACTTCCATTTGAAACCATTTATCCTTATTCCGTATGCCGTGCAGTGTGCCCTCGGTAACCTTGTACTTGCCATCGGGAAATCCCACTACAGAGATGGGTTCACCTTCTTGGACAATATCGCTGTTCCCAAGAGGAAGTGCCTCACCTTCACCCACAACCTTTAAAATGGCGAGATCATTTTTGACATCGTAAGCGGCAACACCTTTAACCTCCCAATTCGTCTTTCTATCTACTGATTTCACGTAGACAGGTCCTGGATGGGCGATCACATGGATGTTAGTTGCAACCTTGTCCCGCTCCACGAAAAATCCACTGCCTGCGCCTCTTGAAAAGAATCCATACCTATTTTCTACCCGAACTATAGAATTTCTGTATTTTTGAAATTCTGAAGTATTGTCAATAACCTTTTGGTGTTTACTTGCACAGGAAAAGAGAAACCCTAAGACGAAAACACCTAAAAGTAATTTAACGTGCCGATTCATAGCGCATACCCTTTACTTTTACAGCAATTTTGAACACCTTAAAAATTGAGTTTATGCGATGCTACAAATTTAGCATCAGTTTGAAAGCAATGCCATAGTGATGCGTCCGCATTCCTCCATAAGTGTCAATTTTAGAAAAATAACCGTCGCTACCCCAGCCCGGTAGGTTCGGAATGTAATACAAGGAATGGATTTAGTCTATTCCCAGACTAAATCCCCTAACCGAACCGGATACTACGCGGAAACATTGAAGACTTCAAAGCCCTCTTGAGTTCCGTAGGAACGGCATCTTTGTAGAAACGTGGATCAAGGAAAAACCCAAGCCCCGTAGGGGCGGCATCTATGATCGGATCACGCCAAATATCGCGAAATATCCCTAAATTGACACTTATGGTGGTGCGTCCGCATTTCTCCTATTGATTTTTTGAAATGTATCACTTCGATGCTGCTGGTAAAACTGCCAAAGCCTCTTCAATTTTTTCGATCGCTTTTTTCTCTGCAGCGAGGGCAGCGTTGACAACCTCTACCGCTTCTTGCCTCTTGGATGTCGCGAAAGTTTCGTGTTTGCTTTCGTGTTCCTTGCAAATGTTCACCAGTTTCACAATGACTTTGATTTCTTCATCATAAAACACCGCTGCATCGGACAAGGCATGGCTTGCTGCTTCCGGAAAGTGATCAGCGATTTCGCGGAGATATGCCGCAGCATGCTCTCGCATCTCCCATAAGATCCAAGCGGCGTGCTCTGTAAACCCGACATCCACATCACCGCGTTCCAATGCCTGCTTCCAAAGTTCAAAGGCAGTAAACCCGATTGCATCAACGGCGTAAGGTGCATTTTTCAAATCAAACCGTGTCCCGTGTGCAAAAGCGACAGCATGTTGAAGCGATTTAATCTGTAATGCCATCCGATCCAACGGTTTCTTTTCGCCAAGCCCTATAACACAATACCAACCCACAGGATCCGTGGCTCCAAACTGATCGTACGGAACGGTATATTCGGTCGTATAGTGCTGATGACGCACGGTGTACGTTCTCTCAGTTTCGTCGTAACCGACGAGTGATGCCCATCCATAAGCACTCACACCACTATCGCGTTGCGCAACGGTCATCGGTTGCCACGCAATCACCGGGATGCCTCGGTCAATACTTGTTTTAACCGTCTCCCATGTCCGATCTTTGATATCCTGAATTTCCTTTGGGGTTGGTGCGGACTGCTTTTCATTGCGGACTATCTGAAATTCCTGAAATTCATAACCGATATGAGGAATCATATCCCACAGCAGCCACCAATCGATGTTTGCCTGTTGCCAGACTGCCCCGTTCCCTATTTTCATGCTGAAACTGAAAGCGTGTCCGAATGTGCCGGTTAGACGCGGGATTGACCAATCCGCGCCAGCGGCTTTGAGCATCGGATGTAATGTCCCTATGAAAGTACTATCGCCTCGCGCGGGTTTAACGCCGTCAAGGACCTTTTTTTCCGCCATTCTTCCCCGCTCCGCGATCCGCTTCTCGGCAGCAAGTGCCGACCCAATTAGCCTACCAAATGGGAAAAGTAAGTTACAGAGGACAATAAGAGTCAGCAGGACGACAATACGTCCCGCTGTACCCGAAAATCCAAAGGGCACTCCCGTTGTGCGAGGTTGCTTAATTCGTTTAACGATACGGAATGTCCAACTCAGTTGCAATTCAGCACGCCTCAATTCGGGGATTGTACTTACCGTTTGAGGTTACCCCAAGTCGTCGTTAATCTACCAACAGGTGAAACATCAAGAGCCTTCTGAAGTCCGTCCTCCATGATGGTGGTCAGGTCATCTTCGCTGAGCGCAGCATTGAAGATAGCGATTTCGTCAAGGACTCCGCTGAAATCCCATCCGGCACCACCTTTCCAGCGGGTTAACCAGATCGAACCGCCATCGTGATCCTGACTGAAGGTCGGTTCCCCTACATCTAAATCAGCGACGATCTCGCCATTGACATAGAGGGCAAGCGTTTTACCGTCGTGCGTTAAGGCGACAAAACTCCACTCATCCATCTCCCATTCCCCGCCCCGGACTTGGCTGCTATCTATCCCACCGTTAAACAGAAAACTACCGTAGAAGTCGGTTGGACCGATAAGGATATTCGGGTTATGCCAATCCCGTTCTATGAGTCGGACGTGCGGACCGGAAGGGTTACCCAGCGGTTTTACCCAAAGCAGGTACGTAAATCCCTCAAGGAAATCGTCCATGGTCTTGCTCGCTGGAATGACGACATGGTTGCTCCCATCAAATTCGATGCCCATGCCTTCTTTCCCTTCGACCCGTTTGGCATCAACGATTTTCCCATCATTACCGTTCGGAGAGGAATCTTTAACTGTCCCACCTTTCCCGTGATCAAAGTGCCACATGCCCATAAGGGATTCTGGGTCAATCTCCGATATGCTTTCCTGAACCCATATCCCTGAAATAAAGAGAACCATTATAGCGATCAAAGTACCTATAACTCTCATCGTTTTTTTAACCTCCTGTTTCAAACATGCATCCAGTTCAGATTTGCCGTCTTTCCGCTGTCAAGATTATACCGTAAAACTATCTACAAGGCAATACTTTCTTCCCAGGTAATCAGGGTCATTCAATTTTAATAAATTATGGGATTGGACATCTTTTTTTCCAGGATCTGGTGCGAAATCTAGCGAAATCCAGCGAAAATTTCTGCGAATTTTTAAAAAACATAACATATATAAAGTATTAACACCTGCGAAAAGGACAAACAATTCAGCCCACTGCTGAACCATGGCGGTCGGTATCAAGCAGGTGTATCACCGAATGGAGAAAATTACGCATTTATTTATCAAACTCACGATAAAAAATATATATTTGACTTTTTCTTGACTGTTTTTTGACGAACATGTTAACATATTGACAAATGGGGTCGGCAGCATTCAATATAACGTAACGGAATAAGTCGTTTTGGACTTTGGGAGGTATTTAAGAAATGGAAAAGGTTACAATAAAGCGTCAATTTCATACCATTTCGGTGTGTTTTTTGTGTTTTTTCCTTACTGTAGTGACGTTCCCTGTTACATCAATAGATGCGAAAACAAAAAAGGTCCTGATGTTGGGAAACAACATTGCTCAAGTTGAAGCACCAACGATTAGTAAAAATGTGAAAAAAATTCAAAATTTTACTTTTGATTACGAGATTACGAAAGATCCGAAACTCCCAAAAGCGGATGCCAATGATTTTGATATCCTCTGGCTTGGGCAAGGTGAAATTTGCGAAGGTGGATGGCGTTTCACTGATCAGGGAGCAGATGCCGTTTTAGCGTTTGTTGAAGAGGGTGGGATTTGCATTAACGTTGAGCAGGATCACGATGATGCTGTAGGATGTCCAACACCGTGGCTCCCTAAACCACTAAACGGTGATGAAACCGATAGGACACTGAATTTTGAACCGACAAAAGCACCAGAGGTTGGGACGCTTTTCACCGAGCCAAACAAGATAGAAGAGATTGTGACGGATGATAAATGGCACAACCCCGATCGCGCGTATATTCCACTCGCGACAGTCGGTAACCATCTCATTGTTGCACTCCTATATCACGGTGATGGCGCATATATCATCACGGCAATGCAAAATGAAGATCAGGCGAAGGTCGATACGAATCTTCCGTTTATTGAAAACCTGTTGTTTTATGCCGCTACCCTTCAGGATGAAATTCTTGCAGTTGAACCGCACCACAAACTTGTTATGACATGGGCGCAACTGAAAATGAATCCATAAGTTTTTTGGACATGCTATTTCAGCACGCCTTGTTCTTTCAACCGTGAAATCAGTTCCGCTTGTGTACCATTACCTTTCGTTGAATTGCACGCAGCACAAAGCAGTTGTAGGTTCTCTATACGGTCAGTGCCACCTTTGCTTTGTGGCGTGATATGGTCTACTGTCAAATTGCGATAATGGAACGGATATTGACACCCATTGCATTTGCCTTGCTGCCTACCAAACAACTCGGGTTTGTGCGTTTGGTATCTTGGTAAATGCTTCTGAATATCTATCTCCTCGGCGTTGTCCGTCCGCCCCGGTGCGTCTTTACGAACAATCACATCTGCCAACGGATCAAATAAATTAGCGGATTTGTTGACCTCATCCGACAATCGTAGCTTCGTGATGTCCTCAGCATCGGGTGATATGTCTATGCCAACCCATTTCCGATGTAAACGCTCTGCTGCGACACACGCTGTCGCACACCCACAGAACGGGTCTAATACCATGTCCCCTTCGTTTGATGATGCTTTGATGATGCGTTCTAAGAGGGCGATCGGTTTCTGCGTCGGATAGCCAGTG
Source organism: Candidatus Poribacteria bacterium (assembly GCA_026706025.1). NCBI lineage: Bacteria > Candidatus Poribacteria > Candidatus Poribacteria bacterium. The sequence continues at coordinate 2,462 of JAPOZO010000090.1, read as the reverse complement.
TCTTCTTTGCCCTTTACAGGTGGCGTATCAAGAACTAAGTCACCTGCTACAACACCCGGCATCGCAGATAAATACTTTTTCCACCGCGGTCTGCCTATTTTACCCTTGGGCCAGTGCAGCAGTCCAGCATCATCAAGAACTTCACATTTTGCTAGTTGGTCGAGAGCTTCATAATCATCTGGCAACAGTGCCTGTGCAGAAGCAGGAAATTTGTTGCGAGTAGGTGGTGCCCATGCCCGACCGGGAGGCGGTTCAATGCCTTTCAATGGCATATAAGCTTTTCTGCTGCCTGCTTTTCCACCCGATAAATCAACTGTTCCGTATTTACCATGTTTGTCCTGTCCTCGAAAAGTCTTCTGTATATATTCAGCGTCATAGGGCACATATTGTTGATTCCAAGTTGCTCCCTCGGACTTGATATAGTAAAGAATTCGGTCAGTGTTTACCGCGTAGCGTTTCGCCAACGATTTTGTCGATGTCCGCTTCCAAATCACCTCATTCCGAAAGTTATTACTTCCAAACAGCGCGTCCATCAAGGCTTTTAGATAATGGCTTGCAGTCGGATCACAGTGTAGATAGATGCTACCTGTCGGCTTCAAAATACGGTGCATCTCAAACAATCGGACTGCCATCGCTGTCAGGTATATCCTCATAGACCTGTCATAGACAGTTTCAGACGCTTGGATTATCTGATAGAGTTCCTCGTGTTCATCAGCGATCACCCCGTGCCATTCGTATTTGATGTCCTCGTCGGTCCAGATGTCTTTGAATTCCGCGCCTTCTGCTGGTGAACCGATCGGTGCTTTCCATTGCTTACCAGATTTAAAGGGTGGATCCAAATAAATTAGGTCAATTGTCCCTGAATCCATACCCCGCATAACGTCAAGATTGTCAGCAATAAAAAGCGTTCGGTTCTCAAAGTTCATCGTGTACTCCGCTTATGGTATTTTGGGGTTCCAATCACCAGTCAGTTGCTACTTGCTACAGTGGGAGGGTGGCAGAAATGGCTTGCCCCGTTCGTAACTGTGCCCAAAACTGTTGTTAAAATTATAACAAATCAGCCTCCTAAAACACAAACTTTTTTTCGATGTTTTCAAGGGGATCGCGAGCACAGCTCGCTCCTACAGAAGATTTTACTTTTTGTGGTAACTTTTGGTAAATCCTATTATAAAGTTTATTCCAGGGTAAAACTATTTAATACAATCAGGCCCTGATAAAAAACGCGAAATTACGCTGGAAAAAAGATAACCCATATAGGACTTTGCATGCTATATTACCCCTGTGAAAGGATTTTTTAATTTAACTTGACACGTTGACACGAAAAGTAGTATCCTGTAAGTGACGATCCGTCAAGGCATCGTTATGAGGCAAGATTATAGCGAATGACAATGACAGGTCTACGTTGTTTACAACACGAAGCACCGAAAGTGCTATGATTTTTTTTACAATCATAGGTTTTTTGACGCTCGCTGTCATCTTTTTCTATCACTTTTTTCAGGTAAAAGGCGCATGGTATACGGCATTGGGTCCGGCATTTGTTGCTGTTTGGGAAAGAGTCCCTCACATTTTTTCGTTTTCGACACTGTTGACCATTTTCAAGGAAGGAGTAGATGTCATGCTCACGCGTTTGCAAGAATACCGCGATAGACGGAAACAGAGGATCGCCAAAGAGGTCGCAAAAGAAATTGAAAAAGTGAGAAAAGAAGCCTATAAGGAAGGCTATGAAGCCGCAAAAGCGGATCTCCGTGCCAACGGTACGAGTAAAGGAGTGCATCACCCAAGTTCAGGTGACAAGTGATAATACCCAACGCCGAAAAGCGTAGGAAACTTCGGTTTCATAGGGGAAACACCCAAGCAAAAACACTGCGGTTTACTCGTAGAGTTCACCGCCTTAGTGTCACTCCAGTTCAGCACCGCACTTCGGACAGGTATCCTTCCATGCTAAACGTCTACCTTCACCGCAAACACCGCAGACCCCCTGCGGATATTCATCCGGTTTCGCGCGACTACCGCCTTTCTTGTAGGTTACAATTAGCCACATCGTTTTGCCATCCTCTTCGTAGCCGTAAAACGGTCCCTCCTTTTTGCCATCGTAGGATTTGCCTACATGTTTCGGATAAGCCCCTTCGGATCTAAGGTTCCCGTTTTCATGATAGGTTATGCAAGGCCCTTCGTATTTGTCATCGCGGAAAGAAGCTTCGCTCGCTTTGTTTCCATTTTTATGGTAAGTGATCCAAGGTCCGTCCTTCTTGCCATGAATATAGTTACCCTCACTCCGCTTATGTCCGTTCGCGTAGTAGGTGACCCAATAGCCGTGCTTTTTGCCATCAACCATTTCGCCAGTTGTTAAGGAACTCGCCATAATTTCACCCCTAAAAGTGGATTTATAGTAAAACCTATAGTTAATTGAGGGTGTTTCATAAATAATAGTTGTCAAAAGTCAGGATACTGGGTATCCTTTC
>JAPOZO010000089.1 GCA_026706025.1 Candidatus Poribacteria bacterium | reverse complement strand
CCTCTTTCAGATTTTCGACGGTGTGTCCCATAAACGCCATTAAGGGACGATAGGCAGTCAGGTCATTGTCATATTGTTCATTGTTTTGGATTCTGTTGAAGGTCTGTAACTTTTCTTCCATTTTTCGGAGGCACTCATCCAGATTATCCTTAATTTCTTCCTCGGATTCGGAAGTTACCTGATTTTTGTCAATTGACTTGAAAAAATGATCTTTGCCATATCCATCATCGTAAAATCGGGCATAATCGTATCGGTAGATGATTGCGTTATCGTATTCGTCCTTCAGTTCTTTGGCGACGTTGTGGAAGGTAGCGGAATACTCAAATAGAAAGGAGTTCCCTACATTAAGACGATTTCGAAGTTCTCTGAACTTACCGGATTGTTGGCTTGTCAAACCGATGTGTGCTTCGTCTACTAAAATGAGACGACGAATTTCTCCGTCATCTGGCAAATGGAAATAGTTGTCTTCCTTCTGCAAAAGCCCTTGGGTTGTGTCGATTATAAGTTCGATCCGATTATGATAAGTTTCATTGAGTTGACGAATATAAGGTTCTAACTCGCGTTCATGCTGCTTAATCAGATTTGCTAAGGGGGTTGTTAGAAAGATTTGAAGACGGGCATTGTCTTTTTTGCAGAAAAGGTGCCAGTACTGAAGAATGTTAAGATGCATGACAACGGTTTTTCCACTGCCTGTCGCCATCCAATATGCCAGCATCCGCTGTGTCTCTGGTCTGCTATTCTCATCATATCCGTCTGATTGCTGCCAATCAGCAAAAAAGCATTCAGTGAAAAGTAGTGCTAATACCTGATAGTAACGAAGCTTAAAATCCTGATCTGTCAGATAATTGTAATCGTCTAAGTAAACCTGGATCCGTTTTAACGGTTCAGTGGGTAGTTGTAACGCTTGATCTGGATCGTACAACTCAATATCTCGCTTAATCCCGTCATTTTGGATATCAATTTCGTTTTCGGTGAGGATTTTTGCTTCGTAGTCTTGGTAAAGTGCCATTAGTTTTCCTAAACATCTGTAGAAGTGCTTTTTAATTATCCATCAACAGTGTCCCATACCGACCCTGTGTCAAAATCCGAAGTCGTGATGAGGTTGACCTGCTGCAAGTCAGAATTGTCAAGTAATGCCTGTTGGTTTGCATCGTAATTAACGTCTAACTGTGTGATGTCTTCTAACCGTGGATCTTCCAGAATTTCCAATAACCGAGGTGTGTCGTCCTCCTCGGTTACACTACGGAAAGCAACCAATCGCTTACCACTTTGAACAACCCGATAGACTTGATCAACAAAATCAAACCGCAGCCGACGGTGAATTGGAAGTCCCTTGAGATAGCAATAAGTTTCCAGCAGGTCTACAGTGCCTTCCGTGCTATCCTTGCCATAAGTGATACGATTGGAAAATGGGAAACGTAGATCTATTATCAACCGAATCTGCTGTTCCTCGGGGCGATAGAGGTATTTAACGGGAACCTCTGTTTCAGTGTTATCATTTGGTGGTAAGGTTATGAGGTTGTTGAGAACATCTTCATACTGTTCCAACTTTTGGTACTTCACGATGCCGACGGTGCCATCAATTTTCTTGCTCTCGTTTGGTTTACCGTCTTTCCAATTTTCGGAGAACATGACGCGACGAATCCGCTCCTTCAAAGTGCTATCAAAATAATCGCCCATCTCAACGAGAATAAATTTGCGGTCACCGTTGTCAGTTTTGTTAAGATTGAGGACGGCGTGCCCTGTTGTTCCGCTACCTGCAAAATAATCCAATACCATTCCGTTCGATATTAGACCGGAAGTCAGCAAACAGTCAGATACGAGGTAAACTGATTTTGGAAAATTGAAGTTGCCATTTCCCAAAATTTCCTCCAATGCTGTTGTTCCATAACGAGCTGCAGCATAAGTTCCCTCACTCCACCATGTTTTCGGGACAGCGTCTTCCTGCATACGCGATTTATATTCTACGCGAATGTTTTCCGCGCGCCGAACTCGATATTCGTCTCTTTCTCTTGATACTTTTTCACAGCCATGTCGCCACCTTTTTTCCACCCCTGCTTTAATAGGCCAGACAGGTACTTCATTCTCATCAGGTTTTTCTAAAATATTGTAAGAACGTGTTGATTCATCCCATGTCATATCTGGAATTCGGATAGTATTATCGTGTTTAACGTAAATCGGATAAAACATAGTTGGCACATCTACCCTGTTATCGCCCGGAGGCCGCCGGATTAGATTGTCCCATGTAAAACGTCCTTGTGCGTCTTGGTGTGGATAACTGTTTTTCTGCTTTTCTGTCTTTGGTAAACTACCGGGTGATGCTCCCGATTTTCCAAAGAAAAGTGCATATTCATGTGCTGGTGAGAGATAACCTTTTCTTGCTCGCCCCTGTGGATTAGAACGCACTACAGCGATCCCTAACTCTTTCTGAAAAATATCCCCTAAAAGGAATCGCAATGGCGAGATCTCTACATCATCAATAGCAACACAAATGATCCCTTCATTCGGCAAAAACTTTTTTGATAACAAAAGCCGGTCGCACATTAACGATAACCAAGAAGAATGTTTGTAATCGTTTTTATATAGAATTGGAGAACCTTGAGTGTTATACGGAGGATCAATATATACACAATTTAATCTGCTTCTATATTTTTCCTCAAGCAAATTCAACGCCTGAAAATTTTCGCTGTTCAATAGTACACCGTCAATTTGCGCTTCTAAGTTCTCAAATAGTGAAAGGAGTTTGTCAACAAAACCTTCCTCAAAATATTGTGTATCTAATGGCAACGTAGGATACAACCCTTCAAGCAATGGCAATTGCTCTGTAACGTCGATACCAAAGGTTTCACGCCAGTCATTAAGTTGTGCTTCATTTTCCAGAATCTGCTTGACGAGTATCTCACGTTGCACAGGGTCATCTTTTGTTGCCTCCGAAATTTTACCTACAGAGATGAGATAATCGGTAGTGATGACCTTTTTCTTCATCAGAAATAGCTGCTTTTGAAACATCTCAACAGCAACGAGCAGTGCAATCACCGCGTCAGTGACGTTGCAGAATGCTGTTGCAATAGCGAATGCAGGATTTTCAGGACTGGGATTCAAAAGGGTGTCTAAATCACCGAGGATAATGTTCTGGATATATCGGCGTTGCTCGGTTTTCAGGAATCTATCCAAATCCTTGTGGATAAAGTAATCGGAATCCATACCGACGAAGAAGGTATTCAGATTTTTGTCAAAGGTATGGAACCGTAAGACTGTTGGACGTTTTTCAAGTGCCGCTTGTCGCTCTGTCTTGTTTTTGCCAAGGTCATTGAAGTCAAGATGGCTTGCTAACTTATCGGCATAACTTTCTAAGTTGATGTGCAACGCTTTGATACCTTGTAATCTGCCATCGTTTACCTTGTCATAGGTGTTGGCGAGGCCCTTAAAAATCGGTTTACCCAGTTCCGCACCTTTATTGATACTTTCGTGGAGATAAAGGTCTACATCGTCCGTTTCACTGAAAATTTGCGCGCTCATCTCACGGTATATCTCAACTTTCGGTGTTGAAGTCTCCGCCAAATGCAGGATAACACGCCATGTTGGCTCAGTATCGTCAGGTTTCGGAGGTTCGATCCTATCAAAGCGATAGTGTTTGAAATCGTCGCGATTATTATTCTGTGCGATACTGGAATTCGCCTTTCCTTCCAACCGGTACTCAATCCGTTTTCCTTCAACTTCAAAGGCAACACTATTAAAACCGGTGGCTGTTTTGACGTAGTAACTGTCGCGACATTTCCAGTGGAAAAGAGTGTCTGCACCGTTATAGTCTGACTCGTCTGGATAATTTACTTTGTAGTGTGCGGTACTTCTATCGTTATAGCCGAAGTCACCATCTCGGTAGTAGCCTTCAAAAAAACTGTGGACGTGGTTATAGACGCTGAAGGCAAGTTTGGATTTAAGATCCTCGGGATTAATCTGGAGTGGTGCAATGAGTTCGTCTTGCCGTTTATATTCAAGAAAATCGATGAGCAGTTGAAGATTACCGGGTACATCGTTAAGATAACCTTGCTCCGTTGCACCGCCTTCTTTCTTAACATATTCTTTCACTTCAGCAAGTTGACTATTGTGAAGTGTCTTAGCGACTTCAACAAGTGATTCGTCTACTATGCTGGGCAACTTTTCGTCAATGAATTGATTGACTTCATCATGCTTAATTTTGAGAATACGAAAAATACCGAAATCGAGGTCGTTATGTGCGAAATGAAACATATCGCGGAGTTTTTCTCGGAGGGTATTGAGGGCATCGGTTGTTGGGTTTGATTCAAGCATTAGTATACTGTCCTTTTACCATTCTGATTCATAGATTTGTTCACATCCTTCTTCAATCGTTCGCCTCATTATTTTTAAATCTTCCTTTGAAATTGTCCCAGCGAGTGGTTTACACCGACTAAGACTACTATAGATAGTTTAGCATCAATTGTATCAAGAAATCAACTTTTTTCTCTCAACCAAAGTCATTCAGTTCTCCAGTAATTTCGATCTGCCAATTGCGGCCCCCTTGTTATCATCTCGGTTTCTTCCATAATTGGTATAATCCTAAAAACCTGGTTCTGACAATGACTCTCTAATAGTCAGACGCAGTACTGACAACTGAGTACTGATAACTGACAACTCTACCGCTATATGTATCCAGCGAGTTGCAAATCTTCTTGTTCCGCCCACTTTCCTAATAGGTCTTTCTCTTTAGGTGTTGGTAAACGGTTCCGCCTGCCTCGAACCTGACGGATAGCTTTTTCGCGTGGTGCAACCTCAATCGTCAAAATTTTGCGTCGTCCATTTTCATCTTCAATTTCCATGCTCCAAATCGATGACCGTCCGGTATGACAGGATCTCGCATAGGTTGAAACGCAATGCCGTAGTATCCGACTTTCGTCTATCAGCTCGTCGCTGCTGAGCAGTTCTCGAATAGACCAGAATTTCATATTGCGTGCCTCCTCACTCCCTTCTAACAGATGAAATTCACCGATCTCTGAACCGTGCCACTCAAGTTCTCTGTCTTTCGATTCTCTACCGAGTTCGCCGTGCCATTCCTCGACTTGGTGGAGCAGCGTTTCAGGGGTTCTCTGGCGCATGCTGAAGTTCGGTTGTGCCGGTCCAATTTCTCTCGCAACCCCTCTCTCAATGAAAACGCGACGGTTCTCGTATTTCTGATGCCAGATATAATCGATAATCGGGTTCACATGACTGACATCCAACATCGGATTCGCAATAAAGAAGCGGATCACGTTTATCCAGAAATCATCGTTGCTAAAAGTTTCGGTCAGTCGTGTTCCCCGAAGCGCGTCCGCCAAATACTTATCACCACCGAGGGCGTGTACTTGTCCCCAACGGAGTGCCTCCTCAATTGTATAATGCCTCGGTGCCTTAAGGAAGTGGTGCGCCATCTTTTTCGTGAGCGGTATAGGAATATCCGGTGTGGTTCGGATATTTTGACCAGTGCCGATGTGTTTGAACCAGTTTTGGTGCGTTACATTTCCATTAAACCAGACACTATCCATAAAAAGCGGGACTTCATAAGCCGCGAGTAGGTGGCGAGCGAGTTCGGAGAACTGGCGGTCGCGGTTATGTTTCTTGACTTTCCACGTCTCAACGGATCGAATCCAACTTTCATGATGGTTTGCGAGTGCCGCGATGCCTTGAACATAGGCGGTCTCTTTTAACAAGTCTGAATTGTCTTCGAGATATAACAGGAGTTTCAAGAGAACTTTCGGGGCTATGCTGCTCTCAAAAGTTTCCGAAATGGCTCTGGTAACCGAATTCTGTAGTTTTTCCGACCGTAGTTCTTGATTGTATATCTTGGGCAGAATTTCTCTCAGGTTGCTGTCTTTCTTCTTTTTTGACATCATTTTGGTGGCTTGTGTGCGGGTCATAACGTATAGTTCGTCTTGGCGTTGGCGCGGACTTTTATCCAAACCCTGACTAAAATTATGGGCACGGCACCATTCCTTATACGCCTCAACCGAAGATATGCCGAGGTGCTGGAAATGCTCCTGCATTTTCAATGCGCATTCCTCTATTCGTATTTTTCTTTGGGATTTTTTTCGCTTTTGAGCCATCAGTTAAGCCCTATAGGTACACCATGGATTGCGCCTCTATCCCACCCGTTTCAGAGACATGACGACGGTTTTCTGGTGCTGTTCAATTACCCGTAATGTGTTTAACCCGATTGACGCGGTATATATTCCAATTTTTATGTCTATTGGGTGCTATTCGTATTTCGGGACTGTGAAGCCAACAGGACGCTAAGGTTTCAAGGGATGTTGATTTTTGGTGTTAAATCTCATTTTATCAAAAGATAGGCGAATTGTCAACTATAGTGAGACTTACAAAAAACGGACATTCAATTGTCACAAATCACTCTTGTGGGAGGGGTTTGTAACCCCGATTCTTGTGGATAGCAGTGCGGACCTATTCCCGGTAATGCACTCAAAAAACGTTAATTGTAAAATCAACTATAGATTCAACAATAGACATGCTATAATTACTGAATATGTTAAAAAATCGTAATCTTTTATCCCTAAGTTAAAAGTAACAATCTATCTGAAAAGAGGGTGTCGCAATCAAGCGCGACTTATAGGAGGCACTATGTTTTTGGCAAAACGGTATCTGAATTACATGCTCGCTATAAGCACGATAATCGTGCTTAATTTCACGGTGATATTGATAGGTGATGCAAAGATTGACGAAAATACGATTCAAGGTATGTGGACCTTTGAAGAGGGTAAAGGTGAAACCGTTACGGATCTTTCTGGAAACGGTAGCGATGGCATATTTGTTGGCGATATCAAATGGGTAAAAGGCAAATTCGGCGGTGGTATAGAGTTCAGCGGCGTTGACGCACAAAACCACGTCCGTATCGGAACGAAAGGGGATCCCGATAGTTTGGCAGCCTTGAATTTTAAGGACTCCGAGGGTTTCTCGATCCACGCTTGGGTCTTTGCAACGGCACCTCCCAACGGAAAATGTGTTATATGGAAGGGGCATGGCTGTTCAAGTTGGTCACAATATCTACTTGGAACCGGTGCCCATGAAAATGTCGGTGGGCGAATTAACCAAGCGTCGTTTCATTATCGTATCAAGAGCGCGCCTGAGAGATTTGAAGCACTCGGAGACCCACTTCCCGAAAATGAGTGGGTTTACCTTGTTGGGGTCTGGGATGGCACAAAAATCTATATCTACGTTAATGGTGAACTACAAAACAGCGCAGACGCAGTGGGACAACCTTGGGATTCTTTTGAGGCGGTTTATATCGGGGCAGATGCGGGGTGTAATGCTGGTAAGGGGCGGTGTCATTGGAGCGGGATCATTGATGAAATTGTCATCTTTAATGTGCCGCTCTCTGCGGATGAAGTTAAGACACTCGGCAATGGAATTGAAGGTGTTTTGGCAGTAGATGCTGCAGGAAAAACCACTACCACTTGGGGTAGGCTTAAATCAGCGGAGTAGAACCCTCTTGATAGTGACCTGTGATACTATAGTGTATTGTGAATCCTTCATTTAGCCAGCTGCGTCTTATTTTTTACAAGAAAACCGAAACGATTGGCAACTAAAATGAAAACCGAGTCTTCTACGATTCTGTTTGACATGTGCGCATTGTGGGTGGTATACTATAAGATAGAAAGTATTTCACGGTTAGGTGGCTGAAGTTGTGAATTGGGAACGATTTTGTTTTGTATCTAAGGAGGAAGCCTGATGTTTTTATCTAAAAGTGTACGAATAGTGCTTGCGAGTTTTATGGCAGTCTTTTTGTTCATAGCACTGCCGGGCCTTGCCAAAATTAATCCGGATAATATCACCGGAATGTGGCTCTTTAACGAAGGGAAAGGTGGTACCGCCGCAGACGCATCAGGAAACGGGAACGATGGTGAAATCCATGGCGCGAAGTGGGTAGATGGAAAATTCGGTAAAGCCCTTGAATTTGACGGTGTTAGCAATTGGGTTGAAGTGCCACACTCAGATACTGTCGGGTTTAAGGCGGGAGTATCTTTCACAATCACCTGCTATTTCAAAGGCAGCAAGGTCGGCGGTTCGCTCGTCGGCAAAAACTACGAGGATACATCACAGGCGACACCGTGGTATCTGCTTTGGGACAACGGAAATAAAAACACCGTAAGTCTCTATTTGCGGGATGGTGCCGGTACCAGTTTTCCTGCCCATGGTACTACGCCTATTGCCGACGAAAAATGGCACTTTATCGCTGGCAGAGCGGATGCAGATGCTGGTAAAGCCTCAATATGGGTAGATGGCAAAATGGAAACCGAGGTTGATTTCAACACAAAAGACGGATACGGCACCAGTGAAGGCGTGTTTCATGTCGCGCGACACTATGACCGGTATACTGAAGGCATTATTGATGATGTTGCCCTCTTCAATGTCGCTCTGGAAGAAGAGGATATGGATGCTCTCATGAGCGACGGGGTTGAAACTGCTGCCGCAGTTGAACCTGTAAACAAACTGACAACGACGTGGGGCAGAATCAAGCAGCGGATAGACAGATAGAGGAAAGACAATGAAACGGATACTGACTTTTTCGGTGCAGCTTGCAAGCCGAAAACTTGCTATACAAATGTTCGCGTTCGCGATGCTGTTATTTGCAGGATTGAACTGCGGAACAGAGAATCCCATTGAGGAAACCGTGGATACCGCCTCGGTTGAAACCACTGCAACAGGATCTTTTTATGGTGATGTTGAATTAATCGAGGATGTAACTATCTACATGCGTTTGTTGAAAGCCGGGCAAATCCTCGCACAAATTGAATTTGAAATGCACGGCGTGAAGGCAACAAGTACGGACGCGAACATCCACTCTTCTACACAACAGGGAATCGGGAAATATCACGTTAAGGAAGCTGAAGTGGGAGACTACACTGTCCAAATTTCAGCCAAAGGATACCAAACGACGGAGTTGAACGTTACCGTCATCCCAGACCAGAGTATTTCACTGGACAAAGTTGCACTTGCCGCATTAGAAACATCTGTTTCACATCTGCGCGGTGTTTTGACAAACGCAGCATCCGGTGAACCGCTTGCTGGGGTCAACCTCCAACTTACAGATGACGCTGGGAAAGTTTACGATACCTTAACAACGGCATCTGGGATTTTCACCTTTGAAAATCTGCCCGTGCAGCAACCCTTTACGTTGACAATTGCGCACGTGGGCTATGAAGATAAGGAAGTGGCAGTGCATCCGATACCAGCTGATGAAACACTGGAACTGACTGTTGAACTCACTGCACTCCAGGAACCCGAAAAGTTGGATCCAGGTCAAGGGTTGAGCATTGGAAGCCAGGCACCGGACTTTGAATTGCCAGATGGCAACGGTAAATTACACGCATTTGCTGATTATGCTGCTGATAAAAACGTCGTCCTTATTTTTTACCGGGGTGGCTGGTGACCGTTCTGCAGAGGGCAACTCGGTGAGTTGCAAGACAACTATGCGAAGATTCAAGCTGTAGGCGCGGAACTCATCGCTATCAGTTCCGATAACGAAGGCGATACCAAACGGACGGTTCAAAATCACGGGCTCAAATTTCCGGTGCTTTCCGATAAGGACAAAAAGGCGATCACTGCTTACAACGTCGTCGATCCTGGCAACAATCGGATCGCGCGTCCTGCCGCCTATATCGTTCGGAAGGACGGAACAGTCGCTTGGAAATCCCTTAATGGTGTAGCGGTGCGTGTGCCAACAGCGGAAATTCTCACAGAATTGGGTAAACTTTGATGAAACCTAACGACAAGGTCATAGCAGGCATTATTGCTGACAGCCAAGAGATGGAGCACTATCAAAACACGCTCGATCGCCGGCAGTTCTTAACTCGACTTGCTGCGGGTGTCGGCGGTATCGGGGGCGCGCTTAGCACACTTCCAGCGTTCGCACAGCTGAGTAGTGGACAATTGCAACCCGACGCTGCTACAGAAACAGTGCCTCTTACGCCTGTCGTTGAGGCTATTGGTAAGAAGGTTTGGGACAACGATCAGCTCAATGAAGATGCCGTGAGTGAACTGATGGATCAGGCGATGATGAAGCTGACTGGACGTTCCTCCGCTAAAGAGGCGTGGCGAGATATTGTGCTACCCGATGATATTGTCGGGATAAAAATCAACCCGCTTGCTGGACCAGAACTCAGCACACATTCCATCATTGTTGATAAAATCGTTGAGGGTTTATACGGTGCCGGTGTGCTTCGGAAGCAGATTATTATCTGGGACCGGTTTGAAGAACATCTCTTAAACGCCGGTTATCCAATCAACAAGGATGAGACCGATGTGCGAACTGTTGCCTCCGACACGGAAGGCATCGGGTATGACGATGAAGTGTTTTATGAGAGCGAAAAGGATAGTATTACGCGTCGAGAGAATGAAAGCACCCGTTCTCGGTATTCCCGGATTGTTACCCAGCAGGTTGATGTGCTCATCAATGTCCCCGTTTTGAAGCACCATGCGATGGCGGGTGTGAGCGGATGTTTAAAGAATCTCGCGTTCGGGAGTGTTGATAACACACGCCGATTCCATGGAAAACCGCGCTATTGCAACCCGGCTATTGCCGAAATTCTGGAGCATAAGGTCTTGAAGGAGAAACTTGTTCTTAATATCGTTGATGGTCTGGTCGCCTCGTTCGATAAGGGGCCGACATATCACGCCGAAAGCGCGTGGAAATACGGTAGCCTTTTTATCAGTGCTGACCCGGTTGTTCTTGACGTATTGGTGCTTCAGACAGTCAACCAGAAACGCGAGGAGCTGGAGTTAGATTCTGTGTCTAAGCTCGCGAACCACATCAATACGGCGGGTAAGCTTGATTTAGGTACGAATACACTGGATCAAGCGGATCTTCGGAAAGTTGAGGTTTAATTATGATACACAAACGTGTTTTTCTTTTTGTACTGCTCGGTCTCTTCTGTGTCGCAATCACGTTTTCAGGATGTACCGTGACTTTCACGCAGAGTGACACGCTCCAACTCAGTCTATCAGAGCCGACAGATAAGGCAATGTCTCTCGTTGCTGAGTTTGAGGCAGGCGAGGCGGACAACATCGCTGGCGATGTCACACAGCAGGCCGGAAGTGTCTGTGCCGGTGGCGCGTGCATCATCTATTAGGACGTTTTTAACCGTTTCTCTATTCCCCAACCAAGGTAGGGCAGTTTGGTTTACACCGGTAATCTCAGTTTTTTTCAGGTCCGGTAGGTCTCCCTTCCGAGAAACTCTATCTGTTCTCCTGCCCCCTTTTAGTGGTGATTTCCTCCCAATCCCATGCTGCTATAGATTCATATCTCTCGGCTAATTTAAGGGTTGAAAGTTTACTTTCAGTTATATTGTAGAGTTTGTTATGGGAAGAAGGAGAGTGAAATTTTGAGACAGTAGGAGAATAAAAGGCGGACTGAGAAGTCCGCCTGTGATGGAATTCGGTTTGGAAACACTGCTGTTAATCTGTCTTGATGTCGCCCCAAGTTGTGGTCAAATTCCCAACTGGGCTTACCGGAAGCTGCCCTTCTTCAACGAAGATCGTCCACATGATGACCGGGTCTCCGATAACCTCATCAATACCGAGCAACTCTACTTTACCTTCTGGATACGGTTCATTGGATTTGTAGATAAAATACTCAACGGGTGGGTGTGGCGCATCAAGGACCAGCGTTTTTTCTGTATCCGTGTATCCGTCCGTAAACCAACCCTTCGGCTCTTGCCCACGGTCTTCTGGTCGTTTATGACGGCTATCCCATGCTTGGTAGACATAAGCCGGTCGGTCGATTTCAAACGTTAAGCGGTAATCCTGTCCACCGGGACAGTCCGCTGACGTGGAGACTTGTGTCAATCCAAGGAATTCTTTCGGGATATTTGTAATCGTGTAGTCCCTATCGTGGAAAAATTTCCCCTTTTCTTCCAACTCAGTGGCTTGATAAGCACCGTTCTTATTGTCTTCTATATTCGTGACTTCCACCTTTTCGGCGAAGGCAATTAACGAAGCAACAAGGAACAGTGTTGCCATGCAAACATAAATCAGTCTCATTTTGACCCTCCTTTGTAGGTTGCTTTTCAAACTCTACAGAAAACTTGAAAAAAAACACTGTTTGTGTAATACTTTAGATTATACAACACTTTTCTTGAATTTACCAAAACAAATTTCTCTATGGAAGAAGGAAATCATAATGGTTGAGCATATCGTCCTACTCAAGTTGAAGTCGGAGGTTACTAACGCACAATTGGAGACCTTGTCCGATGCCCTTATGGGAATGGCTGACGAGATCCCCGGCATTGAATCTATAACTGCTGGCACAAACAACAGTCCTGAAGGCAAAAGTCAAGGGTACGCGTACGGGTTTATCGTCCGTTTCACAGACGAAGCGGCACGCGATGCGTATCTACCCCATCCTTTTCACCGTCAGGTAGCAGGCGAACACATCCGTCCACTTGTTGAGGATGTCCTTGTTTTCGATTACTCCGCTTAATTCAACACAATAACTTTAGTATTGCTGTCCGCGGTCCCAACACAAAATTCCCAATCTCTTATTCTACTGCGAGATCCTTTTTTAAAGTGTCTCTCTCGTTCCTTGGAGGTCAAATACATGAGTTGGAACATAGTCGTTGTTGTTTCAGATACCCTACGAACCGCATATCTCAGTCCCTATGGTAACGATTGGATTCGGACACCGAATTTAGCACGGTTTGCCGAACAGAGCGTCAGATTTACGAACGCACACCCGGAATGCTTACCGACGATTCCGACGCGCCGCACCCTACATACCGGCAGACGCGCCTATCCGTTCAGTACGTATACGCCTGTACCGTGGGACAACGTCTATACGCCGGGTTGGCAACCGATGTCGTCCGATGAACCCGCAATCGCTGAATCGCTCGTCCAAAATGGATACCACACAGGCTTTTTCGCCGATGTACCGCACTATTTCGTACCCGGAATGAACTTCACAAGAGGGTTCCGACAGTGGCAGTTTGTCCGTGGTCAAGCCGAAGACAGATACCGTGGCGGCGCGCACGCCGATCCGGCATTGGTCTCTCGATACCGCGGGAATCCAGCACGTATCCGCTCACATATTGTGAACGTTCAACCCGAACGTCCAGAGGAGACATGGCCCACCGCTCGACTGTTCCGTTCCGCAATTGAATTCGTTGAGCATAACCATGAAAACACACCGTTTTACCTCTACGTTGATGGGTTCACACCGCACGAGACATGGGAAGCCCCCATCCACTACTACGATCTCTACGGTAGCCGAGAAGATCGGGAACCTATCTGTCTCAACCTCCCTTACGGTTCACTCAAAGATGCGGAACTTGAGGAACGGCTGCCAAGCGTTAAAGCCAACTACGCCGGTTTGGTAACCCTCGTGGATACGTGGTTTGGAAGGTTAGTGGATACGATTGATCGCCTCGGACTGCGCGAAAATACGTTGATTATGTTCCTCGCAGACCACGGCACAAACTTCGCAGAGAATCCGGATAAAGCCACCGGCAAGCCTGCGAACTTTATGTATCCTGGCACAATGGACATTCCTATGCTCGTGAGCCACCCGTCTGGGGTAAATGGTGGTACAACGTGCGATGAGTTCGTCTATACGTTGGATGTGCCTGCTACTGTTATGGCAGCAAGTCAAGTTGAACCTGCTGGCGAGATTCAAGGACAGAGTCTACTCCCGCTCGTTGAAGGCAAAGGCGGTTTTGAATCGCGTGAATACCTGACCTGTCGTTATGTCAACTCTGTCTGGTATAAAGACGCGAAGAGTTGGTATTTCTCCAGCGTTGATTTTAATGACGGTATCCGACTGTTTGACCTTGAGTCAGACATCGACTGCCAGCACAACATCGCTGACCAAGGCGCAGAGCGGATCGCGCTTGCCCAAGAACGGATCTTAGCCGACGCAGGCGGACATCTACCGCACTACAAACGCCAAGGCAGAACGGATGCCCTCGGCAGGCCGCAGTTCGCAGAGGCGTAGTCTTTTGGATAAACGTGAGTTTGATAGTTTTTTGTAGCGTAGACTGTTAGTTTGCGCTACAACGTCCGTCTTTAGCCCTAAAAAATGGAGAAAATGGGCGTTATTGCTGAAGATATTCTTACACATTGGCGTATTGTTGAACCATTGTTCCAGCAACAGGCTAAAAGCGAGAATTTTCAATGGATCCCCGATTTTCCAAACTCAGTGAACACTTATATATTCACCACGGGCATGTTAACACAGGTATTCTCCGTGATGGCGATCGCGCGCTGCTCATTGACCCAAGTGGGACTACCCTTCATACAACACTCGCGGAGTTAGGCATCACGAATATTGAGCAGATCCTCTTTACGCACCACCATCGCGATAGCACAATCGGTTTCCCGATAGCTGAGAACGTCCGTGTTGGCGTGCCAGAGAAAGAGGTAGCATGGTTTGCCGAGGTCGAAACCTTTTGGAACGATCCACAATACCGATGGCACCTCTACAATTACCATCCACACAATCTCATGCTTGCCGATGCTATCCGAGTGACAGATACGTATGCCGAGGGTGCACAGATTGCGTGGGGTTCAGCGTCCGTGAAAGTTATTGAAACACCTGGACATACCGATGGCAGTGTTACCTACCTCATTGATGTTGACAATAAACGCTTCGCTTTCTCCGGGGACCTCATCTACGACGAAGGTCAGTTGTGGGAACTCTATAGTCTACAGAAGGGACAGCAGACCAGCGACTATCACGGGTTCCTCGGTGCGCGAGATGAACTCAGGGAGAGCCTTGAAAAGGTGCGTCAGGCATCGCCAACTGCGCTTATTCCGACGCACGGTGTCACCATGGACAATTCAGACAGGGCAATTGACAGGCTTTTGGAGCGGTTGGCGTACTGCTACGATAAATATGTGGCGATTTCTGCGCTCCGGCACTACTTTCCGCAGCTTTTTACCGAGTTTGAAGGACATCCCGGGCACATGCCGATCCGTGAAGGAAAACCGCCTCCCGAATTCTTACGTCACTTCGGCACAACATGGATCATTATCTCCGACTTTTCTACAGCAAGTTTCGGCTCGCAAGCTACGCCGAAAGGCGAAGCGTTCGTCATGGATTGTGGCTCGCCAAATGTAATTAAACAGATTCAACAGTTGCAGACAGACAACGAAATTTCGGAGGTTACGCAATTCTGGGTAACGCACTACCACGACGACCACGTTAACGCTATCCCCGAATTTCAAGAAACTTTCCCGTGTGAAACGATAACGGATACGGTTGTCGCACAGGTTATCACGAATCCGATCGGTTTTCGACTCCCATGTATTTCGCCTTCTGTTACGCGGGTAGATCGCGTCACACAGGACGGTGATTCTTGGCAGTGGAATGAGTTTACAATGACCGCCTACCATTTTCCGGGTCAGACCTATTATCACGGTGGACTGCTTGTCGAGGGACACGGCGTACGGATGTTCTTTGCGGGGGACTCCTTCACGATGGCAGGGATTGATGACTACTGCTCCGGCAATCGGAATCTGCTCGGTGCGGATGTCGGCTACGAAAAGTGCCTGCGTCTGATTCAGGAACTCAAGCCGACGCATATTTTTAACTGCCATGTCGATCCAGCGTTTGACTTTACCGATGCTGAGATTGCGTGCATGCTTGATACACTCGCTGAGCGAGAAAAATGTTATACCGCGCTCTTTCCTTGGGACCACGCCAACTATGGCATGGACGAACACTGGGTACGCTGCTATCCTTATGAACAAGAAGTTGCACTTGGCGGAACAGCACAGCTGCGCGTAGGGGTAACGAACCATTCGGACGAGCCGCGCACAGCGACTGCGCAGCCAATTCTTCCTGCATCATGGGGTATGGAAATTGTTCCCGGAGAAACAACGCTTCCACCGAAAGCAGAGGGATACATCGATTTTTCCATTCCAATTCCACAACACTGCGAAACGTTAGGACGAGTTGTTATACCTGTGGACATCACCTATAACGCGCGTCCACTCGGTCAATTCCGAGAAGCGATCTTTGTTCTCACTGGAGGTTAAAAACTTGTGCTAAACTTATCACATGCTACTGTTGACGTTGCTATTACCTGTAGTGATTTCGCAGCGTCGTTGGACTTCTATCACAACAAGTTGGGTTTTGAGATTGTGCTGGATCTGGAGATTCCAGACGACCTCGCGCGCGACGTGGGGCTTGCGCCTATCGGTTTTCGGCAGGTCCGTCTCAAGGCAGGTAACACACTCATCAAGTTGATGGATATTGAATCGCCACCGCCAGCACCAACAGGCGAGTTCTCAGCGGGTGTCCGTTGGCTCACCTTTTTTGTTGAGGATATTCAGCAGACTGTCAAAGACTTAAAACAGAACGGTGTCGAATTTCTATCTGAACCTATAAGCGCGCCGGATGCCGCGGGTGTCGCCTGCGCGCCGGATCCAGATGGCATTTTAATTGAACTTGTCCAAATATGAGGAGCGTTATGAGAGCGTTGACTGATTCCCAAATCCACGATTTTAACGAGAACGGCTATCTCCTAATTGAAGACGCGCTTTCTTCCGACGACCTGAATCCGCTGATCGCTGAGTTTGAGGAGATTGTTGACACTGGAGCATCACAACTCTACGCGGAAGGCGAACTGGATTCCGAATTTAAGACGGAAGGGTTTGACACTCGGTTGGCGAAAATTACGGCGCAATCCTCGGTCGTATTTCAGAAGGTGTTTAGTGGTGCGCACACGGGGCCCGCACTCTTTGAGCTGCTCGTCAATCCGAAGCTCCTTGACATCGCTGAGTCGCTCGTCGGATCGGAAATTATGTGTCATCCTGCATACCGAGTCCGTCCGAAACTGCCCGAGCACGATCGAACCCTCGTCCCATGGCATCAAGACGCAGGCTATATGGAGCCGAAATGCGATTCGGTTTTACAACTCACAATCTGGATTCCGCTGATAGATGCGACTGTTGAGAACGGCTGTATGGAGGTCATCCCACACGTCCATCGGGACGGTGTTTTCCGACATCGTCACTCTGAGCGTTTTTATCTTGAGATACCGAATGATGCATTACCGGAAGTCGATCCGGTTGTAGTTCCTGTTAAGTTTGGCAGCGTTCTCCTATTTACCAATCTAACGCCGCATCGTTCTATCCCGAATGTCAGCAATCAAGTCAGATGGAGCGTTGATTCGCGCTATCAGGACGCGGCGAAACCGACCGGCTATCAACCGGAAGCCGGTTTCCTTGCCCGGAGCCGACTGCACCCTGAAGAGGTTGTCACCACACCTGAGGAATTTAAACGGGTTCGTGATGAACATCAACCCGGTCCCGGTCCAAATCGCTGGGCAAACCTTTAACTATGGCGGCTTTTGCTCGGTTTTTCTCCGTTGTCGAAAAACCGGTTTTTGCCAAGATCAAAACAGGATTGCGACAATTTAGTTTTCTGAAGGAGATGAGTAATGCGTAATTTTAAACGATTATCACCACTGTTCATCGTTCTTGTCCTCCTGATGAGCGGTGCGAAGCCGCCAACTGAAGAGTTGAAGCCGCAAGACGTTGAACTCCGTGGCAATATCGTCTGCTTAGCGGAGGAGATGCATACGCATTATAAGGTTGAACTCTTTAATAAGCATGATCACCTATATGGTGTCAAAACCGAGGATGGGAAATACTACACGCTTTTACGGACATCGTTAGCGGAGGCGCTCTTTGTTGATGAGCGGTTGCCTGAGAAGAACCTGGTCATCAAAGGTCGTGTCTTTCCAAAGACGCAATTGCTGGAGGTAACTCGCTTTTTGTCTATCCGCAACGGTGTTCTCCACGATCTCTACTATTACTGTGATACATGCTATATCCGCACTGTTGCACCGGGGAATTGTGATTGCTGTCAGGCACCGGTTGTGTTGATTGAAAGACCGTTAAATGTCGATTCCACAATACTGTCACCATAGGTGTAGATTCTTGATTCCGTTGCAAGGAAAGGAACGCTTTTGTCATGTCTAAAAGCGTAAAACTACGAGTTCCCTTTGCCTTTGGTGATGAGAAAAGGTTATATGATCCTCAGTCCGCGGAAAAGGGAAAACCTTATTTTTTCTTCTTGCACGATAGTGAGGACAAGCAACCATGATCAACAAAATAGGAAACTGCGCAGCCGCTGCACTGTTATTTTTGTTCATGTTGCCGCTTGCCTCAGCGCAACTCACACCGAACATCTATAAGAAATATATCGGAGAACCTGTTCCGGCGGGCACACCTGATCTAATTGATTTTTCTTATGCAGGCTATAAAAATGGGGAAGAAGGCATCCCCGAAGATTTTGACTATCCAACCTACAATGTGACCGATTACGGTGCTGTCCCTGATGATAATAAGTCAGATACGGCTGCTGTCAGAGTAGTCCTTGACGCAGCGTCTTCTGGTAGCTGTATCGTATTTTTTCCACCCGGACAATATGATGTTTTACTTGATAACGATATAAAAGAGCCGTTTGTCATTGTAGGTCATCACACAATCGTACGTGGGAGCGGCGCGCAAGGGGCAGGCAACGGTGGGACAACTATTAAGGCACATAACGCCATAGCGTCCAATTCACCATTTTTATTTCAAACAATCAATGCTGAATTTGATTGGGGGTCAAAAACAAATGTCCGCGGGTCATATCCCAGTGGCGCAAAGTCCTTTGAGGTGTACAACGCAACCAGTTTGATAGACCGTAAGTATATTGCAATCAGAGGGTTTAGTCTTCGTGGAGAGGATTATGAGAAATATTCCTCACGACCCATGGCTGAGTTCCCTGAGTCGTATACTCGCATCCGTGAGGGGATTACACTTAGAGAATATCATGAGATTGATAGAATTGAAGGGAACCGGGTCTATCTAAAGGCGCCACTTGTAACCCACCTAAGTAACGGTATGGGTGTACATTGGATTGATTTACAAGAGGGGATCGGCTTTGAATATCTCCATATTGATGGAAGTTTTGATGAAGTTTATGAGCATTTAGTTCAAGGCGGACGGGGTGGCATTTCATTATGGGAAACCGCACATTCATGGATACGCCGTTGTCGGATTTCTAATGTGATTGCTTCCTATTTTATCGGTCATTCTTATGGGACGACTGCTGTTAGTAATATCGTTGATGGCAGATTCGGACATAATTTAGGGAGTCTATTTGGTTCAACATATTGCCTCACGGCATTTTTAGAAGATTATACCGACAGAGGGATGTGGCATGGTGCAGCCGTGTCGCATTACGCGGCAGGAAGTGTTGTATGGCATGTCCGAGGTCCGTTAGTAAAGGGACCTGATACACACGGCGCGCAGGCGCGCCATTCATTGTTCGATAATTACATCTGCATGAACCATCATGCATCTGGCGGTGGGCGAGATAGTTTGCCGCACCATTTAGATGGATACGTCCGGTGGAACAACACTGTTTTTACGAATAGCACTTTTGACCTATGGGTGCCCGACGCACATACCATCACTCAAGGCAGTGTGATCGGATACAAAACACTGGGCGGTTTGATCCCGCGCAACGCTTATGTTGAAGGATTTGGGACGCACGTCTATCCTAATTCACTTTACGAGGCACAACTTGAACACCGATTCGGTGCGCTCCCAGCATGGGTGGAGGCTGCAAAAGCAGAACATAGAAAGTTTATGGGGAGCATTATCGTTGATCCAGGGCGACCTGAAACACCGCCTGACGATTCAGCCGTCAACTTAGATCCAACACGCGGGGGTCCGAAAATAGAGGGACCCTGGTTATGGGTCCTGTTGCCAGATGAACATCTTGAGAGCATAACAGACCTATTGGCGAAAGTAAGTGGCGGAAGTGTTACAGAGCAACACATCGCAACGCATGGTGCATCACCCGGGGACATCGTTGGCGACTATGCGTGGACTCCCTTAAAAATTTCACCAAGTGCGGCAAACAACATAAACGAAATGACAAGTGCTATCGGCTGGAACGGAGAAAAACGTGTCATTTACGGCACTATCTCCATAAATTCTCCAGAAGAACAGCACACAAGGATGTTTGTTGGGCATGATGACACGCTCAAGGTTTGGCTGAATGGCAGCCTGGTTCATGAAAGAATCGTATATTATAATGCTTACGATTACCAAAGGGCTTTTCCTGTCACGCTCAAGCAAGGTCAAAATACACTGTTAGTTGCTGTGGGTAACGGCACAGGCAGATGGAGCGGATACTTTGGCTTCCAAGCAGATGCAGAATATACAGTACTCCCTTTTGCGGGTGTTGGATATGCGCTTTCTAATTATGCCCTTTCTGGGGGTGTGTTCTCCGCATCTGAAACTTTTACTGTTGACCTATACGGAGAAAATGTGACCGATTTAGCGGAATGGCAGTTTGACCTCGCTTTTGACCCCTTGCTTCTCGAAGTGCTTGCGGTGCATAAAGGCTATTTACTGGAGTCAGCGGGTGCTGTAACCGCGTTTCAGCAAGGCACAATTGATAATCAGACCGGTAAGATTACCGGGATCCGTAACGCAATAAGTAGTGGCAGCAGTGTGAGTGGCACAGGCGTGCTCTTATCAGTAACTTTCGCAGCAAAAGCAGGGGGTGAAACACAATTACGGCTGAATCACTTCAGTCTCGTTGATAGCACGGGTAGAGAAATCCCTGCGGGTCCGCTTTATCTTTCACTGATGTTGGAAGGCAACCTACCTTGGGATGTCAACGAAGATGGAGGGGTAAATATTTTAGATTTGGTTCTCGTTGCCCAAAACCTGGGGAAACCCACATCCACTAATTCGCCAGCAGATGTAAACAGCGATGGCACTATTAACATCTTGGACCTAGTCCTTGTTGCACAACATCTCGGTGAATCAACAAGCGGCGCAGCGCCGACTACTATTGCAATAGAAGACATAAAGGGATTAGACCCCGCAACAGTTCAAGCGTGGATAGACCACGCACGCGCTGAGGACGATGGGTCGCGCACTTTCCAAAAGGGAATTGCAAATCTCGAACGACTTCTAACAGTCCTTATACCTGAAAAGACGACGTTATTGCCGAACTATCCGAACCCGTTTAATCCAGAGACATGGATACCGTATCAGTTATCCGAACCAGCAGAGGTGACCGTGACAATCTATACTATCAATGGAACAACAGTTCGGACATTAGCGTTGGGACTCATGCCTGCGGGTATCTATCAGAACAAGGGCCGAGCTGGATATTGGGATGGTAAAAATGACGTTGGTGAGTTTGTTGCAAGTGGTGTCTATTTTTACACGCTAACTGCCGGAGGGTTTAAGGCAACGCGTAGGATGCTCATACGGAAGTGAAAACACAAGACCTCGCCACGGAGGCAGATGAAAATATCCGCAACAAAACGCTTCAATCGCGTCCTGTGGGGAGACGTAAAACCCCGTACTAATACAAGGAGAGCCGAAATGAAACGCACTTATATTTTTCTTTTTAAGATATGTCTTATTTTCAGAACAAAACTGGTATTATCACAAGTCCGAAACTACTAATTGCCATATACAAAATAACAGGAGGTTTTACAACGTTATGTACGAGTTATCTAAATTTATCCGAACTATACCTGATTATCCTAAACCGGGTATTATGTTTAAAGACATTACGCCACTTTTAGCAAATGCACCTGTTTTCAATGCTGTCATTGAGGTTTACGCAAACCACTATAAAAGTGAGGGAGTTGACATAATCGCAGGACCCGAAGCAAGAGGGTTCATTTTCGCGTCTGCACTTGCGTATCGGATGGGGGCAGGCTTTGTTCCTGTACGTAAAAAAGGGAAGTTGCCCTACGACACATTTGAAGTGACCTACGACCTTGAATACGGAGAAGACACACTCACGATTCATCAAGACGATTTTCCAAAGGGGAGCCGCGTCCTTTTATGCGATGATCTTTTGGCTACTGGTGGTACGCTTGCAGCAACGATTGAACTTGTTGAAAAAGCAGGTGGGGACCTTGTAGGCATTGCCCTCTTAATAGAACTCACCGAACTCAACGGTCGAGAAAAGATGAGGAATTTACCAATCTTTTCTATCTTTGAATTTTAGCTATCCGTAAATATGAAACAGAGTTTGCAAAACGTCGTTGACATCATAAGAACCTTTTGTTGATATATGTCGTGAGTATAACATAACGTGAGTTTGAAAATAAAAATTGAAGCGTCCTGTAAGTGTTTTTGCTTGGGTGTTTCCCATAGGTTGAACGGAGACCTACTAAAAATCGCACACAGCACAATGTTTTCAGAGAGCAGAGAAACCTGAAATTACCAAAAACCGAGTGAAACCCGGGGCCCCACCCGTTACTGGGAAAGAGCCTACATCCATATTTGTATTTTATTTTTCAACCCACGTTTAATTTTTAAACTCACGTCTTCAAACGGGAAAGCGCGTGTGAACACAATTGAAAATAAGGTCAAGTTTTTTGCTCGAACTTAACAAAAGAGACAGTTTGTCCTGATAGACACTCTGCACACTAAAATGGCTTGTCCTCTGTCTCGTAACTTTCTGGGAGGCATGTAGAAAGGATCAATGTCCCGACAGATATACCGGTCAGACACCCCATTGCGCTGAATGCGGCACGCTGAGCTCGAGCTTGTCTTCTGTCAACCAAAGTGTCAACCGAAGTGTAAGCCGCAATGTAATCCGGTGATTTCCCTAAAAACGCCTCAGCAGGGAGCGTCGGTGAATGGAAGATCGCATACCCCGTCGGCAGCAGCATACCCGCGCCGATACCCGCTGTACAACACATATAAAGTGTGTCAGGTCCAAAGACACGGGGAATATCATCTTCAATATAGACCCCATGGGCGTCGCCATAAAGTAAAGCGAACAACGAAAGACAAGGCAGCGCACTCCCGAAAAAGCCGCTGGCAAACCATTTTAATTTAGAGACCCGTTTGGCATCTCTTTCGGCATCACGTTTTGCCACGGCTGCAATATCCGTTTGGGCAGCCGTGTCTCCAACGCTTACCAAAATCAACAGAACCATCAGAAAAACAGTGAACGTTTCAGTGAGAAACCTTTTATTTATCATAAAACCTTCCTTATTTGTTTTCGGTTAGCTGCCGATTTTTGGATTGAGACATCCTCAAATATACTTCTCTCTTCGTAATTAATCTAAGGCATCTCCTGTAATCTCAACGAATTTTGTTCCCTCCTTTATAGCACTCAAGACATCATTATACGCTTCCTGAGCACCCACTTCACTATAAAACACTGCAACAATTGTAACAGTTTCACTCTCGCTGGACATCGGATAAAGTTCCATGTAATTAATGTGGCATATTAGGATACCATATTTTCGACCAAAATGCCACAGTAACATCTCTTTTATCGGTTCATTTGTAAAGACGAATTCCGCCTCACGGCTTTTTAACACTTCCACTTTTTTACTTGATTTTGTCTCGATTGGGCGTTATAATAGTCAATCCTGTCGGAACTCAATACCACAGCCCAATAATTCTCGTTTGGCATGGTTGGGCTGCAACAAGGAAGTTGATTATGGAAAAACGACCCAAAATTGCTGCGATTGCGACGATTTATCATAAATACTCACACACACAGCACATCGTTGATCGGTTCTTAGAGGGGTATGGGTGGAACAGCCGACACCATCACCCGCCGATGGATCTCGTTTCTCTCTTCGTTGAACAGGTTAAAGATAATGACCTCAGCCGCGACCGTCTGGAGCGTTTCCCCTCAATGAAGGGGTATCCCACAATTGCCGAAGCACTTACGCTCGGCGGTGAAGAATTGGCTGTTGACGGGGTCCTGATTATCGGGGAACACGGCGAGTATCCTTCCAACGAGAAGGGACAACGCCTCTATCCGCGCTATGAGCACTTCATGCAGATGGGTGAGGTGTTTGAACGTAGCGGACGCGGTGTGCCAGTATTCAATGATAAACACCTCTCGTGGAACTGGGAATGGGCGCGTGAGATGTACGACATCTCCCAAGACATGAACTTTGCTTTTATGGCGGGTTCATCACTACCCGTTACGTGGCGCACGCCGTCAATTGATATGCCGCTCGGTGTTCCGGTTTCTGAGGGGGTATGTGTCGGCTACGGCGGTGTAGATAGTTACGATTTCCACGCCTTAGAAACCTTACAGTGTATGGTAGAACGGCGCGAAGGTGGCGAAAGTGGCGTGAAATGGCTGCAGGCATATCGCGGTGACGCGTTTTGGGAAGCGCATCACACCGAACTCTGGTCGCGAGAACTCTTTGAAACGGCACTCTGTCGGAGTCATACGCTTACACCATCACGCCCAGGGTTTAACAATCCGTTTCCGACGTTGGACGAACTAAAGGAGATTGTGAAAGACCCGATCGCGTATCAGTATGAACACAATGATGGGTTGAAGTCTACGATGATTCTGATGAACGGATTGGTCCAGGATTTCAACTTTGCTGCTTACATCGGTTCAGGCGACGAAATCCTTTCAACGCAGATGTATCTCCCAATGCCACCCGCGCGGACGACATTAGCGAACTTCTTTTCGCCGCTGGTCAACAATATTGAGCAAATGTTTCTGACAGGCGAGGCAACCTATCCAGTTGAACGCACATTGTTGACGACAGGACTTGTCGCAGCAGGTGTTGATAGCCTCTTTGCCGATAGTACAAGACAGGAGACACCACATCTGGACATCGCGTATCAGTCAACAAAAGATTCGACCTTCTGGAGGACATGAAGCTATGAAACGAATTGCAGTTATTACCACGATCTACCGTTACCTATCACATGCGCAACATTTTGCAGATCGGTTTCTTGTCGGCTATCCAAAAGAGGGCACGTGGCACCGACCAGATATGAAAGTCGTTTCTCTCTATGTTGACCAGAAACCAGAGGGCAATCAGAGCGAAGATCGTGCCAGAGAATTTGGATTTTCAGTTTATCCTACGATTGCCGAGGCACTCCGATGCGGTGGTGATGAACTCGCTGTGGACGCAGTGCTTTCGATTGGCGAACACGGTGATTATCCTACGAATGAAAAAAGTCAGGTGTTGTACCCACGGTATGAATTTTTCAAAGAGTGTGTCAAGGTTTTTGAAGAAGACGGACGCGCTGTGCCTATCTTCAACGATAAACACCTCTCTTACAGTTTCGAGAAAGCGAAGGAGATGGTAGACGACGGACACCGGCTCGGTTTTGGGGTGCTTTCGGGTTCGTCGCTGCCCGTCACGTGGCGATTGCCGGATGTCGAACTGCCGTTGGAGTGCGAAATAGAAGAGGGGCTCATGGTAGGCGTTGGCGGTTCAGACCCGATGGATTATCACGCTTTGGAGGCGATGCAGTGTATGATAGAACGCCGAAAAGGTGGTGAAACTGGAGTCGCTGCTGTCCAATTAATAGATGGTGAGGAGGTCTGGAAGGCAGGTGAAGATGGACGTTGGTCTCTGGAATTGCTGGAAGCGGCACTTTCGAGGAGCGATACACCGTGCGGTTTAACAGATGAAGACGGTCGAACGCAAGATATGATCCGTAACGGTGAAATCTATCGGCTCGTCGAGAACCCATCTGCCTATTTCATTGAATATAACGACGGATTAAGGGCGACACTTTTGATGCTTAACGGTGCGGTCCGTGACTACTGTTTCGCCGCGAAACTCAAGGATGAGCCAGTGCCAGTGTCTACGCAGTTTTTCTTAACGCCGACCCCGAACGTCACCTATTCCGCGTGTCTTATCGCCAAGATTGAGGAACTTTTTGAGACGGGTATAGCGCCGTATCCGGCAGAGCGCACTTTGTTGGTAAGCGGTGCATTGGAGAGTTGCTTGACTTCGCGCCTTCAAGGACATGTCAGATTAGAAACACCACACCTCAATGTCAAATACCGCGCACCTGCGGAATCTCAGTATGCGCGGCGTTAAAATGTAAGGGCGGGTCCCAGCACCCGCCTACTCATAATGTCTGATGTGCAGTCTAATCCACATTATCAGATATGAGATCCCATAACAACACGATGCCATCCGGACTTGCACTCGCCAACGTCTTTCCGTCCGGGCTGAATGCTATTTCAATAGCAGCATTCCGATGTGCATCCAGTGTCCGCAGATGTGTGCCAGTTTCCACATCCCACAGACGAATAGCTTCGTCCAGACCTGAACTTGCCAATGTCTTTCCATCCGGGCTGAACGCGATGCTATAAACATGTCCCTGATGTGCTTCTATCGTGCGCATGAGTTCACCCGACATTGGATCCCAGAAACGCGTGGTGCCGTCCGTACTGCAACTCGCCAATATCTTTCCATCCGGACTGAATGCTACGCAATTTACAGAATCACTATGTTTATCCAAAGTGAAAAGAAGGGTGTCGGTCTGCACATTCCATACCCGCACAATCTCATCATCACCGCCGCTCGCTAACAGGGTGCCATCTGGACTGAACGTGATGTGAGAGACAAATCCCCGAGGATCCAATACCTGATGTAGACTTTTACGAAGCTTCTGTGCTGCTTCCTTATCACCCTTTAGCATACGATCAGTAAGTTTTTGTATCTCTTCCGGATCCTCCAATTTTTTATGTTTGGGCATCGGACGTATAGGTTTCCCTGTTTGGATATCCCACAAATACACAGTGTTTTGACGACTTGCACTCGCGAGCGTTTTTCCGTCCGGGCTGTATGCGATGCTTGAGACCCCGTGTTTATGTGCAACCAGTGGCGGCAGTCTGTCCCCTGTTTTTATATCCCACAAATACACGGTATTGTTTAAACCGCTGGTTGCCAATGTCTGCCCATCTGGACTGAACGCAACGCCTCTGACAAGATAGTTATCACTCACAAGTGTCCGCAACAATGCCCCCGTCTGTGCATTCCACAAGTAGAGGATATAATCCCGAGTGCCACCTGCCAGTATTTTACCGTCTGGGCTGAACGCTAAGCTATAGACAGGCATTATTATCCGATCTACTATCTTTCTAAGTTCCTTTCCGGTTTCCACATCCCACAGGCGCACGGTGTCATCCATGCTACCGCTCATTAGCGTTTTCCCATCCGGACTAAATATAACGCGCTCGCTACCCCATTGATGCCCCGACAACACTCGCAGCTGTGTCCCTGTTTGCACATCCCATAGACAGATGGTCTTGTCGGCACTTGTACTCGCCAATGTCTGCCCATCTGGACTAAACGCTACATCTTCAACAACAGAACTATGCCCAGTCAATGTCTGAAGAGACTTGCCGGTATGCACATCCCACAAACGCGCGCTCTGATCCTGACTTGCACTCGCCAGCGTTTTGCCATCCGGACTGAATACTGCGGCATAGACATCGCCCTGATGCCCTGTTAGCGTCCGAATAGAATTTCCCGTTTTCACATCCCACAGCCGGACGGTTCTGTCTAAACCTGAGCTTGCCAGTATTTTCCCGTCCGGACTAAACGCTACGCATATGACACCCCCTTCATGCGCTACCAGCACGCGAAGATTTGTGCCGGTCTCCACATCCCACAACCGGATGGTCTCGTCTATACTGCCACTTGCGAGCATCTTCCCATCCGGACTGAATGCTACGCTCTTGGTAGATTTTTCATGTTCTCGTATCGTCCGAAGTTCAGCACCGGTTTGTGCGTTCCATAAACGGACAGTGTGGTCTTCGCTTGTGCTTGCCAACATCTTCCCATCTGGACTAAACACTACGCTTAGCACCCAATTTGTATGCCCTGTTAGCAGATTAAGTATTTTGCCCGTTTCTACGTCATGTATCCAAATACCGATGTTACACGCGACCGCTAAATGTTTTCCATCAGCGGAACTTGCGATCGTTCCCGATAACGAGCCTTTCCCGTGCCGTGCTTTCACGCCTTTGGGTAAGTACCTTAAATGCAAGTCCTGCGGCTCTTGTGCGATGGTGATTTGGTGAACGGCGCATATCGCGAACCCAATCGCTAAAATCAATGCTAATATTTTTTCCATAAGAAAATTTCCTTTTTCGGAGGGATTGTCTTTAAGGACAACATGCGTTAGTGATAAAAAGGGATGTGATTATTGGTTATTGGCTTTCATTTGTCGGCTATTAGTGATAGTCGATCGGGCTTACAACGCCCTCCTACTTATGAGGTGCGCAGCCTAATCCATAGTATCAACTGCGATATCCCACAACAACACAGTGCCATCCCAACTGCTACTCGCCAGCGTCTTTCCATCCGGACTGAATGCTACGCTCGTAACACCATTCCGATGCCCTTTTAGTGTCCGCAGCTGTTTGCCAGTGTTTACCTCCCACAACATCACAGTGTGATTACCACCGTCACTTGCCAGGGTCTTACCGTCCGGACTAAACGCTATACTATAAATAAATCCATGCGCTTTTAGGGTCCGAATGCGTTCACCCGACACTGCATCCCAAAAGCGCACAGTATTATCCGCACCGCCACTCGCCAATATCTTTCCATCCGGACTGAACGTGACGCAATAAACATTAGCTTTATGTTCATCTAACTTCAAGAGCGGATTGCCGGTATGTACATCCCACGTGCGCACGGTACCGTCATGACTCCCATTCGCCAGTATTTTTCCATCCGGACTGAACACTACGCTTGTGAACACATGTTGATTCACGATCCTCGTCTTTATAGGTTTATCTGTTTTCACATCCAATGTTATCTCATTTATACGTTTCCCTGTTTGCAAATCCCAGAAATAAATGAAACCCCTTTCATTCGCGTTCACAAACTTTTTACCATCAGGGCTAAACGCAACGTAGCAACTCGTAACGAGGCTGACTGGATCGGTAACAGCATTACCTTCAAGCGGAGCCGGACGCACTGCCCCTGTTTCTACATCCCACCAAAACACGGTCTTGTTTGAGCTGCCAGCTGCCACTGTTTTTCCATCCGGACTGAATGCAACACTATCGGGGGCATGCCATTCCACAACATTATCCATCTGAAGAGACTTGCCCGTCTGTAGATTCCACAAATGCACTGTATTGTCCCAACCGCCAGCTGCCAGTGTTTTTCCATCCGGGCTGAAGGCGATGCTACGGATCGTCTGTGTATGCGCTATCATCGTCCGAAGTTCTATGCCGGTTTCGACCGCCAACAGGTGCACGGTGTTGTACCTGCTGCCGCTTATCAGTGTCTTCCCATCAGGGCTAAATGCAAGGCTGCTGCTACCAATCCTATCTCCCAACATTTGCAGGTAGGTCCCTGTTTGTACATCCCATAGAAGCGTAATTCTATAGCTTCCGCTCGCCAACAATTTTCCATCCGGGCTGAATGCTACACTAAAGAGGTCATTATGGTTATGCTCATCTAATCTATGCAGCGTTTCGCCTGTCTGCACATCCCATAAACGCGCGGTCGTGTCCTCACTTACACTCGCCAGTATTTTTCCATCCGGGCTGAACGCAAGGTCATAGACTTTGTACTCATGTCCCATGAAGGTGTGCAGCGTTTTCCCTGTCTCCACATCCCAGAGACGAACGGTTTTGTCATCACTTCCACTTGCCAGTGTTTTTCCATTTGGATTGAAAGTTACACTTGTAACACCGTCAATATGTTCTTCAAGCGTGCGGAGATGGGTGCCAGTGCTTACCTCCCACAAACGGATGGTCTCGTCATCACTTGCACTCGCCAGCAGCTTGCCATCCGGGCTAAATTCTACATCTGTGGGTTTATCCTTATGTCCTTGCATCGTCTGAAGTTCGGTGCCGGTGCGTGCATCCCACACACAGACGGTTTTATCGTGGTTTGTACTTGCCAACAAGGTATCGTCCGGACTGAAGGCTACGCTCAAAACGCCTTCTATATCCTCTGTAAATATCCGGAGAAACTTTCTATCTTGAACAGTTCGCTCACTCGAAACTTCACTTGTATACCGTGTTAGCAGGTTGAGTGGTTTGTCGGTTTCTGTGTCGTATATCCAAATACCGATGCTACACGGCACCGCCAAACGTTTCCCATCATGTGAACTCGCGAAGCTGCCAGTTATTGTGCCTCTGCCGAACCGCGCTTTGGTACCTTCGGGTAATCCCCGCAAATGCCAGTCTTGTGTGTCTTGTGCAATGCTATTTTGTGAAGTAATACACATCGCGAATCCAATCGCTAAAATCAAAATCAATGTTTTTTGCATGAGAATTTCCTTTTTCAGACGGATTGTCTTTAATTTTCTTACAACATGCGTTAGGAATAGGAAGGATATGATTATCAGCTTCAGTTATCAGTGATAGTCAATCGGGCTTACAAAGCCCTCCTACTTATGAGGTGCGCAACCTAATCCATGGTATCAACCGCGAGATCCCACAACAATACGGTGCCATCCCAACTTCCACTCGCCAGTGTTTTTCCATCCGGACTGAACGCCACTTCGACACTACCCTTATGTCCTGTCAGCGTGCGCAGGTGTTTGCCGGTGCTTACCTCCCACAACATCACGGTGCCATCACCACCACCACTCGCCAGCATCTTGCCATCCGGACTGAATGCGACACTATTAACAGAACCCCGATGTTCTTCCAGCGTCCGGATAAGTTCACCCGAGGCTGCATCCCAAAAGCGCACGGTCTTGTCCGCACTGCCGCTCGCCAGTATCTTTCCATCTGGACTGAACGCGACGGAAAAAACAGTATCTCTATGTTTATCTAACGTCAAAAGCGTGGCACCGGTATGTGCATCCCACGTGCGCACGGTGCTGTCATCACATCCGATTGCCAACACAGAACCGTCTGGACTGAAGGTTACGCTTGTGAACTTGCTGTTTCCATCCATCATATCTATATGTTCATCAGGTTGCTTGTTCAATGTTATTGTTCTTATCCGTGTTCCTGTTTGCATATCCCACAAATAGAGTAAGCCTTTATAATGTGTCCCCACAAGTTTTTTGCCATCTGGACTGAATGCAACGTAGCAAGCCCCAGGAGAGCCTATGCTTGCTGGTTGGTACTCAGTAACACCTTCAAGCGGCGCCAGACCCACTGTCCCTGTTTCTACATCCCACAAAAACACGGTTTTGTCCAAACTGCTACCTGCGACTGTTTTGCCGTCCGGGCTGAACGCTACACTTGCTGCAAGAAAATGCCACTCCACAACATTATCTGTCTGAAGTAATTTGCCTGTCTGCATATCCCACAAATGAACTGTATTGTCCAAACCGCCACTCGCCAGTATTTTTCCATCCAGACTAAACGCGATGCTACCGATGGACTGTGTATGCGTTATCATCTTCCGCAGTTCTATGCCGGTTTCCACATTCAATAATAGATGCACGGTGTTGTATCTGTTGCCGCTGATTAGCGTCTTCCCATCTGGGCTAAATGCAAGACGCTTGCTATTGATGCTATCTCCCAACTTTCGCAGGTATGTCCCCGTCTGCACATCCCATAGATGGATCGTATGGTAACTGCCACCTGCCAGCGTCTTCCCATCTCGGCTAAACGCAACACTTAAGAAAGCATTGCTGTTACGCTCACGCAATCTATGAAGAGTCTCACGTGTTTCTACATCCCACAAACGGACGGTTTTGTCTTCACTCGCACTTGCCAGCAGCTTCCCATCCGGGTTGAACGCAATGTCTGTGATTTTCGAGCTGAACGCTGAGGCTTTGTCTTGGTGCGCTATGAACGCGTGCAGCGTTTTTCCTGTCTCCACATCCCACAGATGAACGATTTCGTCATGACTTCCACTCGCCAGTGTTTTTCCATCTGGATTAAAAGCGACGCTTGTGACACCCCCAAGGTGTCCTTCAAGCGTACGCAGATGTTTGCCAGTGCGTGCGTCCCACAGCCGGATGGTCTCGTCCGAACTTGCACTTGCAAGTGTCTTTCCATCCGGACTAAACGCTATGTCTGTGATTTTGTCTTCATGGGCTTGCAGCGTCCAAAGTTCAGTGCTGGTGCGCGCATCCTGCACACGGACGGTGCTATCCATGCTTGCACTTGCCAACAGGGTATCGTCCGAACTGAATGCTACATGTGTAACCCAATCCGTATACCCTGTTATCAGGTTAAGTGGTTTGTCTGTCTCTGTATCATATATCCAAATACCGATGGCACATGTGACTGCTAAGCGTTTTCCATCACTGGAACTCGCGAAATTTCCTGTTATCATGCCTTTACCGAACCGCGCTTTCGCGCCTTCGGGTAAGTGCTGCAAACGCCAATCTTGTGTATCTTGGGCGATAGTATTTTTCGGAACAACGCATATTGCCAATCCAATCGCTAAAATCAAAAACACTGTTTTTTGCATGAGAAAGTTTCCTTTTTTCCGGGTGTTGTTTTGAGCTATATGATAGCATGAGTTAGTTCGTAGGATGAGTTTCGCTTTGCTCTACTTGGCTTACGGGGGTGTCATCTCCCCCAGAGTTACGATACCACCGCACACACTGACAAGTATTTTACCATCCATAACAAATTCCGATTTTTCAACCCTACTATTACCTATTTCAAACAGCGAGACCCAACAATAATCTGCGTCATCTGATAAATCCGCGTCAAGCCGCGATTCAGACAAAAAGTGCTCTTACAAAACGCGCCTACAGAAGGCCTGTTTCTCTAATCCATATTCTCAACCGCGATATCCCATAACAACACGGTGCCACTACTACTCGCACTCGCCAGAATTTTTCCGTTAGGGCTAAACGCTACAGCTTGGACATCTTTCCGATGTCTTTTTAGTGTCCGCAGGTGTTTGCCGGTGCTTACCTCCCACAACATCACGGTGCGATCGTCACTGCCACTCGCTAATATTTTTCCATCCGGACTAAACACCACGCTATTGACGTTGTCCCGATGCGCTCCTAACGTCCGAAGCCTTTCACCCGAAACAGCATCCCATAAAATCACAGTACTGTCCAGATCCCCACTTGCGAGTATCTTTCCATCTGGACTGAACGCGACGCAATTAACTTGATTTCCTTTTTTATCCAAATTCAAGAGATGTGCGCTGCTATGCACATCCCACGTGCGCACGGTGCCGTCATTAGATCCGGTTGCCAATAGGGAACCGTCTGGACTGAACGCGATGCTTGTGAAAGGAACCCAATTCAACGCTATCGTCTTTATACGTTTACCTGTTTGCATATCCAACAAATAGATGCTACCATCGTTTATCGCACTTGCCAGCGTTTTGCCGTCTGGACTAAATGCAACGTAGCTCGCTGCAACGTTGCTAACTGGGACGATTGGCGGATCAAAAATATGTCCAATTAGTGGCGGAAGCGATTTTCCTGTTTTTGTATCCCATAAAACCAAGGTCTTATCGAAACAGCCACTCACCAGTGTTTTGCCGTCCGGACTGAACGCGACACTAACGACGGGACTTTTATGGGCCGTCAACTTCCGAAAAGATTTGCCTGTCTGCACATTCCACAAATAAACGGTATCCCTCACAGTGCCACCTGCCAGTGTTTTGCCATCCGGACTGAACGCAATGCTAAGTATATTCTGCCAACGCGCTACCATCTTCCGAGGTTTTCTGCCGGTTTCCACATCGCTGTTTTGGGGAATAGCACATGCTGCCAGTCCAATCGCTAAAATCAAAAACACTGTATTTTTCATGAGAAAGTTTCCTTTTTCGGTTGGGATTGTTTGTAAGTTAAACATAACGTGAGTTAGTGACAAAAAGCCATATAATCGTTGACTATCTACAACAGGAAGAACGACATGGTTACAAACCGTGCCTATCACTGATGGCTGAAAGCCGGCTGCTGATAGCCATTGGTGGGTTTCGCTTTGTGCTACCCAACCTACGGGGTCATATCCCACAGAGTTATTACACCACCGCACACACTGATAAGTATTTTGCCATCCATAATAAATTCCAGATTTTCAACCCTACTATTACCTATGTCAAA
The DNA here is from genome assembly GCA_026706025.1 of Candidatus Poribacteria bacterium. Lineage (NCBI taxonomy): Bacteria > Candidatus Poribacteria > Candidatus Poribacteria bacterium. The sequence goes on along the minus strand of JAPOZO010000089.1, from coordinate 141,041 downwards.
CATACGGAGCAGCTTCTTTCCGCGGACATCATAAATCTTCATAATCCCATCCGCATCCGCAGTCACAAACAATTTACCATCTGGACTGAAGGCGAGGGTGACGATACTCCGCCTATGCGTATGCGGAAATGGCTCCCGCTTGCCTGTGTCCACATCCCACAGATAGATATTTGGATCATAAGCCGCAGCAGCGATCATTTTTTCATCTGGACTGAAGGCGATGTCTACGATTGACTTGCCACCTCCACGCATTGCCTGATTTTCTTCAAACGGATCGGTATTCGATAAACGAATGACTCGCTTTTCTGCACCTGTGTGGCTATCCCATAAACGGAGGGTTGCATCCGTGCTACCACTGGCGATTGTTTTTCCGTCGGGACTGAAAGCGAGACTTTCAACCCATCCGTTATGTTCTTTGACGATTTTCGCCTTACCTGTTGTTGTATCCCATAGACGGAGGGTATTATCAAATCCGCCGGTAGCAAATGTTTTGCCATCGGGGCTGAAGGCAATACATGCGATCTGTGCTGTATGTCCTTTGAAGGATAGCTTCGGCCTATCTATTTTCATGTCCCATAGGGTGGTATCGATTTCCGTGAGAATCCCATTCAAGTGTTTCGGTATATCTATTTTCATGTCCCATAGATAAGCGGTCTCGTCGGTCTCCTCCGTAGCGATTGTTTCCCCATCCGGGCTGAAAGCGATATTTCCAACACGCCGGGTGTGGATTCTCTTTATCAGTTTTGGTGATGTGGGTACTGTGATATCAAATAGATACGGGGTGCTAAACTCACTCAGTGCTGCGAGTTTTTTCCCATCATGACTCAATGCAAATTTGGAGAAAGTGTCGTAATCATTTTCCACTGACAGCGTATTTTCACCGGTATTGACATCCCATTTACGTAGGGTGCCATGTTCGCTGCAACTGATAAGTATCCGTGAGTCCTTAACGAAGACGACACCCGAAATGCGGCTTTGGTGTGCGGTGAGCATTTTGCGGAGCTTGCTTGTGTTTGCATCCCACAAATGGATGCGTCCGTCCGCACATCCTGCGGCTAAAAGTTCTCCGTCCTGACTATAGGCGATGCGCTCTATACCTGTCATATCGCCGGTTAGTGTTTCTGTTTGTTGCCATGTTTTTGTATTCCACAGAAAGATGTTGCTGTCCCCACTGATACTTGCCAACGTGCTGCCGTCCGGACTGAACGCCATGTTTTTCACATCATTGGTGTGTCCTTCAAGTTCGTGTTTGTGTTTGCCTGTTGCTGTATTCCAAATAGAGATGGTGTCCGGTCCGTCTCCAGCGGCGAGTAGTGTTCCATCGGGTGAAAACGCTATACTGTGAATTTCCGTTCGGACATCGTCTGTTCTCTGAAGTGTTTGCTTTAGTTCACCGGTTTTCGCGTCCCATATACGGGTGGTGCTGTCTGAACCACCGATGGCGATTGTGCCTCCTTCTGAACTGTAGGCGATACAATTGCCAGATGCCCTTCCAGCGAGTTGTACTTTATGCGGACTTGTGTCGGTATTCCAGATATGTAAGTATCTAAAAGTAGTGCTTCTTGCGATGACGTTGATATCTGGAGGAAATCTGGAGTTATACAGCCTCGGAGTGTTAGGGATAACGCTGGTGAGTTGCAATGTTGTTGCGTCGTATATCCAAATGCCTGTCCCACTGATGATGCCGATCCGTGTGCCGTCTGCGGAATGCTGGACACTTCCGACTCCCCCTTTCCCGATCTGTGCTATGATGCCTTTGGGGGGGATGAAGGTTTCTTGGGCAATGAGGATAGGTGTGCATAAGGGGGTTATCCAAAGTAGTATCAAGATCAAAAGCAATCTGTTTTTCATAGGTATGTTCTCCTGTGTGGTGTGTTATTGGTATAGGATTGGGTTGTTATCAAGTTTGGCGGTGAAGTGTTTGAATTGCGGATTATGCCAAATCAACCTCGAATGTGCTTAGCAGAACACGCTTTTAGTATTCTGCTTGATTCGTCGGTGCGTGTCTGCTACTTTGCAAACTTTAGGTCCCACAAATACACGATACCACCATTTGAACTCGCCAGTATCTTTCCATCCGGGCTGAACACTAAGCTTTGGGGACCTCCACTTCGCCGATGCTCCTCGAGTATCCTCAGATGTTTGCCAGTATGCACATCCGACAGCATCACAAAGCCATCATGAGATCCATGCGTCAGTATCTTTCCATCCGGACTGAACGTGATGCTATAGATAGACCGCCAATCCGCTTCTATCGTCCGAATCGGTTCACCCGACACCGCCTCCCATAAAAGTATGGTCCTGTCCCGAGCAGCACTTGCAGCTATCTTTCCATCTGGACTGAACGTTACACTATACAGTAGTTTATCCAACGTCAAGAGCGGGGCACCAGTATGCCCATCCCATGTGCGCACGGTGTCGTCATAACCACTGCTTGCCAACAAAGAACCGTCCGAACTAAATGCGATGCTATGGGCATTCGCTTGGTGTGCCTTCATCTTATTTATAAGTAGACCTGTTTGCATATTCCATAGATAGACATAGCCACCACCATCTACAGCTGCCAACCTTTTACTATCCGGGCTGAATGTAACCCTTATGAACCCAAAAGTTTCTCCAGGCAGTGCCGGAAGTGCTGCACCCGTTTTTATATCCCACAAACTCACGGTCGCGTCATAACTCCCACTCGCCAATATCCGTCCGTCTGGGCTGAATACTACGTCATTAACAGACTTCGTATGCCCTTTTAGTGTCCGCAACAATACACACGTCTGCACATCCCAGAGGTAGACGGCATTGTCCCCAGTGGCACCTGCCAAGGTTTTGCCGTCTGGACTGAACGCGATGCTACGGAAATCCTGCGTATGCGTTACCATCTTCCGAAGTTCTTCGCCGGTTTCCACATCCCACAGGCGCACGGTGTCGTCCTTGCTACTGCTCATCAGCGTCTTCCCATCTGGGCTAAATAGAACGTTCACGGGACCATAAGTATGTCCAGATAACACCCGCAGCGGTTTCCCCATCTGCACATCCCACAGCCGAATAGTATAATCATAACTCCAACTTGCTAACATCTTTCCATCCGGACTAAACACAACGCTTTCGATACCATTCGTATGTCCGTCCATCTTTTGAAGCAATTCCGCGGTCTGCACATTCCATAGGCGAACGGTAGCGTCACTACTTCCGCTTGCGAGTGTCTTGCCATCCGGACTAAACACAACACTATTGACGTAAGACCTATGTCCTTCCAATGTTTGAAGTAATGTTCCTGTCTGCACATCCCACAGATGTAACATATTGTCATTGCTTCCGCTTACGAGTGTCTTGCCATCCGGACTGAACGCTACGCTCTTGACTGTCTTGTTATACCCTTCAAGCGTCTGCAGATGGGCACCGGTTTTCACGTCCCAGAACTGAATAGTCTCGTCTGAACTTGCGCTTGCGAGTGTCTTGCCATCCGGACTAAACGCTACGTCTGTAATATTGTGCCAATGTCCTTGCATCGTGTGTAGTTCCGTGCCGGTGTGCGCGTCCCACAAACGGACAGTGCTGTCCACACTCCCACTTGCTAACAGGGACCCGTCCGGACTGAACGCTACACTTGTAACCCAATGCGTATGTCCTGTTATTAGATCAAGGGCTTTGTCGGTCTCTGTGTCATACATCCAAATACCGATGCTACACGGCACCGCTAAACGTTTTCCATCATGGGAGATTGCGATATCTCCTTTTATCTCGCCTTTACCGATCCGCGCGCTGATACCGTCGGGTAAGTGCTGCAAATGCCAGTCTTGTGTGTCTTGTGCGATGGTGTTTTTGGGAATAACAGATATTGTCAACGCAATCGCTAAAATCAAAATCAGTGTTTTTTGCATGAAAATTGTCCTTTTTCGGAGGGATTGTTTTAATTCATATTATAACGTGAGCTCGATATAAACATTCAAACCGCTATAAGTGAGAATATTGCGCAAATGATGGTTTAACCTTGAAGAAAACCCCCTAAATCTCCCTTATCAGGGGATTTGCAGTCCGTTTCCTGACTCAAAATTCTTAAACCGAGCTCACGTTATTATAACATGAGGTGGTGGTAAAGCGAGGGTATAATTGGCTATCAATTGTCGGCAGTCGACCATGGTTCAAACACCCTGGCGCGCTTAGAAAGCACGCCTACTGACCTACAAGACTTTATCAGATGTGAAATCCCGCAACAACACAGTTTTTTATTTTTTCGCTGAAAACGGAATCAATTAAAGGATCCACTTAGAAACAAGGAACAAATCTTTCCCGCTATTTAAAGACACAATTTTGTGGTAGAAAACGTGCATTTTGGGAAAAAATTAAATAAATTTGCATTTTTTAGAGGAATCTGCATAGGGTTCAAGCGAAAATTAAATAACACCAAATCCGAAATTTTGGTATAATCCATCCAAGGGATCTTCTGTAATATTCAAATATTTGTTAACCAAAAAGGATTAGAAAAATGAAATTCAGACGTGAAGACATTTTAACACAACTACGCAACAATATTGATGTTGGTAAACCCATCATCGGGGCGGGTGCTGGCACGGGTATCTCCGCCAAATGCGAGGCAGCTGGTGGCATTGACCTGATTATTATCTATAACTCCGGCAGATTCAGGATGGCGGGGAGGGGTTCACTCGCGGGTATGATGCCCTACGGCGACGCGAACCAGATTGTCGTTGAGATGGCGAGCGAAGTGCTACCCGTCGTTCCAGATACACCCGTCCTCGCGGGCGTCTGTGGCACCGATCCATTTCGCTTGATGGATGTCTTCTTACAACAGATAGACGCAATCGGATTTTCCGGGGTTCAGAACTTCCCGACAGTGGGTCTAATTGACGGCACTTTCCGTCAACTGCTTGAGGAGACCGATATGGGATACGGACCTGAGGTGGAGATGATTCGGACAGCACATCAATTGGGCATGCTCACCACGCCTTATGCCTTCAACGAAACCGAGGCGGAACAGATGGCAGATGCGGGTGCGGATATCCTCGTCGCACACATGGGGTTGACGACAAAAGGCTCTATCGGTGCAAAGACTGCCTTCACGCTTGAAGATGCCGCTAAACAGGTCCAATCCATCCACGACGCGGCGAAAGGGGTCAATCCAGAGATCCTTGTGATCTGTCACGGCGGTCCCATTGCTGAACCGGAAGACGCTACGTATGTTCTGGAAAATACGGAGGGGGTTGTTGGTTTCTACGGCGCATCGAGTGCAGAACGTCTCCCGACCGAACGCGCGATTACGGCACAGATTGAGGCTTTCAAGAAGATTCGGTTATAAATAAAGGTAGGCGAGGCACGGGGCCTCGCCTAACAGGGTTTTGTTGATAAGGGCATCGGGCTTACAAAACTGTTCCACGAGTATTTATGTTTCCTACAACGGTACAACTCCGGCATATTTAACGCCGGTCAGATAGGCGATGTCTCGCTCTGAAGTCGTCAAATCGTCGGCGTTAAACTGATTCAGATGATTGTGTCCACAGGCACGCGCCAGGACTTGCATGAGGGATACAGAGGCACCGAGAAAGCGGTTTAATCGTTGCGCGGAAACTTCCACTTTGAGTCGAGAACGGAGATGCGCCTTCTGCGTCGCAATGCCGACGGGACAGTTATTTGTGTGACAGGCGCGCATCCCGATACAACCGATCGCCTGCATCGCTGAATTTGCAATCGCAACGCTGTCCGCCCCGAGTGCCAACGCTTTCGCAAAATCGGCAGGCGTTCTCAAGCCGCCAGTGATAATAAGCGTAACATCACTATTTCCGGTTTCATCAAGGTATTTTCTTGCACGTGCTAAAGCAGGCATTGTCGGTACTGAAATATTATCTCGGAATAGAATGGGTGCCGCCCCCGTGCCGCTGCCTCTACCGTCAAGAATAATATAGTCCACGCCGACATGGAGTGCGGCTTCAATATCTTTCTCGATGTGTTGCGCGGAGAGTTTAAACCCGATTGGGATACCACCGGTCTCTTTCCGCACCAGTTCCGCAAACTTCGCAAAATCGTCGAGGGTTTCCCAATCTGGAAACCGGGCAGGTGAGATTGCGGGTTCTCCGGGACGCAGTCCCCGCACCGCCGCTATCTCTTCTGTTACCTTGTTGCCGGGGAGGTGTCCGCCCGTCCCTGTTTTCGCACCTTGACCACCCTTAAAGTGGAATGCTTGTGCGTGTTCAAGTTTATCGTAGGAGAATCCGAATTGGGCGGAAGCGAGTTCAAAAAAATAGCGGCTATTTGATTCTGCCTCTGCCAATAGCATGCCGCCTTCACCGGAGCAGATACCTGTCCCTGCCATCTCCGCGCCCTTTGCCAATGCGATTTTCGCCTCAGCCGACAGTGCCCCGAAGCTCATATCGGAGACAAAGATCGGTATCTCCAGTTTTAGCGGCTTTTTCGCTCTTGAGCCGACAATCAATTCAGTTCCGACTGGTACTTCATCAAGGTGCGGCGTTTTGTGCAGCTGCGCCACCACAAACTGAAGCGCATCCCAATTCGGTAAGTCCTCACGTAGTACTCCCATTGCCTCGGTTTGACCGTGGTGTCCCGCCTTACTGAGTCCATGTTTTGCCAATTCCTGAATTTGAGCGACATAAGGCTCTTTTGGGGTGCTGTGGATGTCTTGGTAGTTCCCCTGATATTCGTCGCGGTGGTAAGGTTGTGGATTCTGGTGTTCCCACTCCCTGATTTCGTCTGCGTCAACGTAGATGGCATCATCTTCTATCCACGCCTTAAATTTGGCGAGGCGTTCTGTGTTGAGGTATTCGCTGACACCGCTATCGTAGCGATAATCCCAGTAGTGAACACCGCATATCAGATTTTCACCGTCAATGTAACCGTCTGCGAGCAGTGCGCCACGGTGATGGCATCTGCCGTAAAGCACGGAAACTTCATTATCATATCGGATGACGACGAGATCCACATTTGCAACGAGGGCATAAGCCGGTTCGCGATCATTGAGCGAGTTCAGATCAGCGATTTTTGTTTTCGTCATTTTTATAGGACTAATTCAAGACTCTCCGCTCCGATGAATAGTATGATCAATAAGATGCCAACCTATCAGCAGCTTTGGTAGGGTAGGCGATGGACAGTTCTTAGTGAGTCCGTCCTCCTATTCACTTTCCAGATAGTTTTCGTTAATATAGCGAGTTATTAACTCAATTTCTTCCTCTTCAAGATAGAGTCCGATATCTATCATCCGTGTTATGAGTTCGGTTGTCTCCTCTTCCGAACGCGGCGGATAGTCTTCTACATCCGTGATGGGATGACATTGTGAGCATCTGTCTTCAAAGAGCACTTTTGCTTCTGCTTCATCATAGGCGACTGGTGCTGTCCCGGTCGCAGTTTCCGCTTCCATAGCGACGGTTGCGATTTGCGCAGCCTCCCTCGCTTCACCCATACGCATCTGTTCTTGTCGCTGTTGTCGAACGGAAGTCTGGATATCGGGTGTAATCGCTATGAGATATGCCGAGACCGTCCACTCTTCTTCCTGATGGATGGGTTCGCCGATCATAGGTTTTATTGCCATACGATTGACAAGGCGGACCCAGTCGGTCGGGGTACGTGGTTTCACAAGAATCGTCCGTAAGTCGTGGCAGACAACACATTTGCGTTGTAAGACATGCTGCCCTTCCCGCAGTTTTCGTTTTGATGCCAATTGATCAAGTGGTGCTTCTGCTGGCAATCCAGCGTTTTCAAGCAACTTGCGGGTCCGCGTGATCCCCTCATCACTGAATGCATTTGTTTGTGTACGCAATGCGGCTTCGCGGAATGTGAACGGCACTGACAACCCTATCAACAGGTATGTGCAGATAAGCAGACATGTACCGATATACGGCATCGATTCCTCAAAATGTCGGAAAAACCGGAGGATGGCGATCTTGACGAGGATCAGCACACCGATAGTAATACCGAGCATCAGGTGTGCAACGGTGCGCGGTGGGAGTTCGACTTGATAGTTCCACAGACGCGGCACCATGTGCCACATCATAAAGATATAGAGTATCGCATACGCATAACCGATGAGTCGGTGGAGCAGCATCAAGGACGGTGGTGCTTCGCTCTTATGTGTCTCTTTGTTAAATGGGTAACCCCATAGTTTGAACATCAAGAAAACAGAGGCATTCGCGAGGCCTAAGAAGATCAAGCCAAGAATTGCACTCGTTGAAGTAGACATATTTTAATTTTCCTTGCGGTTAAATCGAGCGGATTTGTATTTTAGAGTCGGTTTCTTAAATCCGCGCTCCATTTCATTCCGCGCTGCGTTTTTTATACTAATTGAGGGAAAACATAGGGTTTAGAAGGTTTCGCTCCTACGATCCTACGTCTCCAATACGGGACGATTTAATCGAGAGTGATAGGGCGGTTCCATGACAGCACGTTGACGTTCATTTGCCCATTCTGGTATTTCGTAGGCGGGGACGTATGCCATATTGCCTGCGGTGTAGCGCGTCAGAATTGAGCGTCGCGGATGGTCAGCAGTCCATGGCAGCGTGCCGTGTGTCACCGCTTCGGTGAAAATTATCACATCGCCCGCGTTGCAGACCAGCTGCCGGATGTGCTCTTGGTGTTGCTGGTAGAGTCGCATCTCTTGTGGACACGGGTAGTTGCTCTTGTGGCTTCCCGGGATGACGATTAACCCACCTGCGTCGGGGGGAACATCCGTCAGCTGGAAGGTGACAACGGTCAAACCGTTGTGCATGCGTCCGTCTCGGAAGATGTAGTATTGGTTGGGATCGAAGCCGGGACCGGAGGATCCGTGAAAAATAAAACCTTCCGCGCCTTTGTCCATTGAAAGCAGGAACATCTGGTGGTCCATACGGAAACCTTTTCCGAGTATCTCGTTGAGATATGGGACAAGCGTTGGGTGCGCGAGCATGTGTCGGAACGGATTGCACCACGGCTCTTCCCAACCGAGCATACCGCCCTGTTCGCCTCTACCCTGTTCGCCTTTCAGTTCTGGTGAACCCCCGTCAAGTGCTTGATCGCGTGGACGGATGCGGGCATGATCACTGTGTTTGTCAATGGCTTCGTTCGCGAGGGCTACCTCTTCGGGTGTTAGCACATTCTTGATGACAAGGTAACCGTTGAGATCGAATAGATATTTTTCGTCAGCATTCATTTTTTAACCTTCCTACGTTTCCAAGGTGGGACGATTTAATCGAGAATGATAAGGTGGTTCCATGACAGCACGCTGGCGCTCATTCGCCCATTCCGGTATTGGATATGCAGGGAGATACGCCATGTTGCCTGCGGTATAACGGGTTAGAATGGAGCGTCTCGGATGGTCAGCTGTCCACGGCAGCGTTCCGTGCGTCACCGCCTCTGTGAAGATTGCCGCATCCCCAGCGTTGCAGACGACCTGTCGGATATGCTCTTGGTGTTCCTGATAGAGCTGCATCTTCTGCGGGCACGGATAGTTGCTCTTATGGCTTCCGGGTATAACGATTAATCCACCCACTCCGGGTGGCACATCCGTCAATTGGAAAGCGACGACAGTCAAGCCGTTGTGCATGCGTCCGTCCCGGAAAATATAGTATTGGTTCGGATCGAAGCCTGGACCGGAGGAGCCATGGAACATATGCCCCTCTGCACCCTTGTCCATTGAAAGCAGGAACATCTGATGATCCATTCGGAAGCCTCTTCCGAGTATCTCGTTGAGATATGGAACAAGTGTCGGATGCGCGAGCATGTGTCGGAACGGGTTACACCACGGCTCTTCCCAGCTGAGCATACCGTCGAGGTCTCCTCTCCCCTGCTCACCTTTCAGTTCAGGAGAACCACCGTCAAATGCTTGATCCCGTGGACGGATACGCACTTGGTCACCATGTTTGTCAATCGCTTCGTTGGCGAGGGCTACCTCTTCGGGCGTTAGCACATTTTTGATAACGAGGTAACCATTCAGATCAAATAGATATTTTTCGTCAGCATTCATGTTTGATTTCCTCCACCTCTTTACTGGCTATCAATCTTCAGCGGTCAGCGATGAAAAAAGGACACTTCACCAAAAACCTCTTGTCTGATAGCCAACTGCTGATAGCTGACTGTTGTTATACTGCGTAAGCGACAGAGCCGTCTTCACGCAGAGGTGTTGTGCCTGTGTTCATCGGTTGATAAGGGTTCTGCTCGATTAAACTATCGTCAAGTTCAATACCCAAACCCGGTGCTTCAGGAATCGGGATATATCCACCTTCGCGCTGATATGCCACTTTATAAACGGCGAAATCCTCAGATTCATCTCCCTTTGTGTATTCCTGTGTGATGAAGTTCGGGATGCTCGTGTCTAAATGGAGTGATGCAGCAGTGATGAGGGGTCCGAGGAAATTATGTGTGACAACTGCACTGTGATACGCCTCAGCGAGTGCCGCGATTTTCTTGCAGTGCGTTATACCACCGGCGAGACCAACATCCGGACGCACATATTGTGGTCCCCCGGCTTCAAGTATTTCTCGGAATTCCCAGATGCTTACATTGCGTTCACCAATAGCGAGCGGGGTTGTCATCCGTTTCGCTAATTCCCCTTGCGTTGTGATAGTATCTATCTGAATGGGGTCTTCAATGAAATAGAGATTAAAGGGTGCCAAGGCGGATTCCAACACGATGCTGTTCATCGGGGTCAGTTTACGGTGCACTTCAACAATCAGATCGAGGTCGGGTCCACCGCCTTCTCGCGCAGCAGCGACGAGGTCGCGGGCGGTCTTGACGAGCCGATCGACCGCCATATCTTGGAAATTTCCGACCACTGGGTCAAATTTGAGTGCTGTGAAACCTTCTTCAACGGCTGCTTTTGCCGCTTCATACATCGTTTCCGGGGTGCCGCCGCCGCCAAGCAGATGCAACCGGATTTTATCACGACAATTTCCGCCTAACAGTTCCCAAATTGGGACACCGAAATGTTTACCTTTGATGTCCCACAATGCGATGTCTACTGCACTGATCGCACCGCTCAGCGCAGTCCCACGAAACGGGCCCATGCGATAGAGGTATTGCCAATGATGTTCAATCCGCAGCGGATTTTGACCGATGAGGTATTTCTTAAACGTGTTGATGATTTGATCAACGGCTTCTGGATAGCCCCAGCAGGCGGTCTGTCCGACACCGCTGATACCGGTATCTGTATGAATTCGGATCACATAACCGTTTCTAATAAAAAACGATTCAATTTTATCGATCTTCATATAACCTCTCCTGTAGAAGTTGATTTTTATCTACCTGCGTTGCATTGTATCACAAGCGCGCGAATTTAACAACATAGAACTAAAAAACTTCAGAGCCATTCAGTTTTAAGAAATTATAGAGTTTCTCGTACTTTTTTCAGGATCCGGTGCGGTTCCAAACCGCACCTACCGGGCCTGGAGGGTCTGAAATTAAACGAAAAAACCGAAAACTGAATGGTTCTGACCTTAAAAAACCTTTGCCTTTTCAGTTGGTATGGGGTATACTATCTACTCACAAGGAAATATTTCAGGAGTCTGATTGAAAGGAGTTTTCTCGTGAATAATAGAATTAGCGGTTCAGTTTTAGTTATGGTAGGCGTTCTCTGCGTCTTTATGATTGGGTTTAAACCAGATGCTCTTGAATCTGTTGCGGACGAGATTGCTGAGGTTGTTGTGCCCGAAGGTATGGCCCTGATTCCGGCAGGCGAGTTTGAGATGGGAAGCGATGATGTTGAAGGAGACGATATTGAGCAACCCGTGCATATTGTCTACGTTGACGCGTTCTATATGGATACCCACGAAGTAACAAATGCCCAGTACAAAAAATTCATTGATGCCAACCCACAGTGGCAAAAAGGGCGTTGGTGGCAAAGAGACCGTATTAAGAGAAAATTCCACAATGGAAACTACTTGAAAGACTGGGACGGAAATGACTATCCTGATGGTAAAGGCGACCATCCAGTGAAAGTAAGTTGGTATGCGGCGATGGCCTATGCAAAGTGGGTTGGTAAGCGTTTACCGACAGAGGCAGAGTGGGAAAAGGCTGCACGTGGTGGCTTGGTAGGCAAAAAGTATCCGTGGGGCGATTCAATAGATGCCGACAAGGCGAACTACGGCGGAATCGTTGGTGATACTACTCCTGTTGGAACATATCCTGCAAACGGATATGGTCTGTATGATATGACGGGCAATGCGTTTGAATGGTGTCTTGATGAATATGATCCAAATTTCTACGCAGGGTCCCCGCATTGGAATCCGCTTTCCAGTGCTAATACTGTAGGGTGGCTGAATGATAATTTTACGAAGGTTAAAACGTCTCGTGTAGTGCGTGATGGTTGCAACGGCTGCGTTCCTCATGCTGTGCGCGTCGCTGATCGTGGTGAGCGTGATCCGAGGGGCAGCTTCGGTTTCCGCTGTGTAAGGGATACAAACCCCTAACTTCCTACCGTCATTATTCATGACTTACAGTCAAAGTCTGGCTCACTGGGGGAGAAAACTATGGAAAAAATAAAGACAGTCGAGATTCATGACAAGGTCTTTGAGGAGATTTATACTGCTCACATCCAGAAAAACGGTACGGGCTGGCTTGGGTGGTTTCCAGAGGTTCCAGAAGTCAAGTGTGAGGAACCTACAGAAGAAGTGCTATTGAAAACCCTTGAGAAAAAACTTCATGAGGCACTCGTCGCTGAAGAAGAAACTTGGGAAAAGAAGTTTGAGGAAGATGTGAAAGCCGGAAAGTTGGAGCATCTGCGCAAGGAAGCACTTGAAGATGTCAAGGCAGGGAGATTCAAATATCTATAGATCAAGTGCTGAACTCCCAAAATACGTCCACAAAACGACACGTCGTTTTTGGGAGTGTTATCAAAGACTTCCGCTGGCTATTCAAAAACTTGCAGACAAGCAATTTGAGCGGCTTAAAGAAGATCCAAACCATCCCTCCCTCAGATTAGAGAAACTTGAAGGCTATGATTATTGGTCCGTGAGGGTTACCAGAGGTTATCGAGCAGTAGCATCTAAAGACGAGGAAGGCTTTGTCTGGTTTTTCATCGGAAAACATGATGTCGTTTACGAGAGTTTAAAAAGATAAGCAAGCCGTCGGAAACCTCCACAAGTTGACGGATTTTTCCATTCTTCCATTCTTAGCACCTGTCTCACTTTGTCCAAAGATGTCCTATTTGGAATTCCTACAACTTCCATTCATTCTCATCATTTCCAAATCAAACAGTTGACACAAATTTGTGGGCGTGTTAATATAATGGCACGTTTCGGAAACCTGTGAGTTGCACGCTTCAACGAGGAGGCATATTATGGCGACATATCGTACCGCAATTGCCGGAGGTAGGCGTGGTGTTCACCATGCCCGATGCTATGCTGGCATTGAGAATATGAAGGTAATTGCCATCTGCGAGATTGACGAGGAACGTTTAAAAGCAGCAGTGGAAGAACTCAACATTCCGGGGTATACAGACTATGTTGAGATGTTGGAGACAGAGAAACCGGATATCGTCCACGCTGTAACAGAACCGACAGTGCCGCGACATATTTGGGTAGAGCCTGCCGCTGAAGCCGGGGTCAAAGCGTTGGTGATAGAGAAACCACTTGCGCTCAGACCGAGCGAAGCAGAAGCACTCGCCGCCGCGCATGAGAAAACTGGACTTAAAATTATTGTCAATCACCAACGGCGGTATCTGCCGTTCGCTGAGAAGCTGCTGGAGTTCTTTGCCGATGATAGCCTCGGCGATATACACTTCATTCGCGCCTGCACCGAAGGCGACATTACCGATATGGATACCCACTTGATGGATGTTGTGCTTTTCGCGCTTAAAGACATTCCAATTACGCACGTGTGGGGTGCCGTTCAAGGTGCGGAAATCTATGACGTTCCGCATCGGCAATGTCCTGAAGACTTGATGGCGATTTATACGTTCGAGAACGGGGCACGCGTCTTTTTTGAATCCGCACGGACGGCATTTGGGAGTATTGATTTCCCCGGTAGTAATCCGCGGTGCAACCTCGATTTTTGGGGAACGAAAGGTCGGATGTGGTGGCGAGAAAACGGGTCATGGGGGTATCAGTTTGATGGCATGGCGGAGCACTTCGTTGAAAAAACCCACTTCGGTGAAGATGACAAGTTCGGACAGCGAGCGTTTACGGAGGCGATTGCGACATGGCTTGATGACGAAAATCAACCGCATCGGAATAGATTGGAGCCCGCGCTGCTCGGGTTTGATCTGATTATGGCAGCGTATCGTTCCGCGCTCATCGGCAAGCGGATTGCGTGGCCCCCGAAACTCAGCGATGAGGAATGGGTGGAACTCAAAAACAGGGTAACTAACACCTAATGTAAAACATGATAGCGTAAGGAATCACAAGGTCTTACTATCTTATCTAACAGGGCTTACGCACATTGCGTAAATATCGGACGTTTAGACGCAAAAAGCGGTAATTTTTGTCCTTTAAACCCCCTAAATCCCCCTTATCAAGGGGACTTTAAGAGGGAATGCGTAAGTCCTATCTAATAATGGGTGTAAGCCCAACCAACGGGCGGGCTGGATATACGCAAGGGATTTTTCCTTATACAATTCGCCTAAACGAACCGCAAGGAAAATTAAAAAACATGCTCAATCAAACGCAGGTTGACACATTTCGTGAAAAAGGTTTTCTCCTCGGAAACCGTGTACTAAGTGACGAACAGGTTGACGAATTACGGTCAGAATTGGCACGCGTCATTGATAATTATGAGAAACCTGAAGTTCCACAGCCGGTACGTATCGCCAACCTCGGCGGTAAAGAAGAGAGTCCTGTCTGGCAGATCGTTAATATTTGGGAAGCGAGTTCAGCCTATCACCGACTGGTTCACAATCCGATCATAGTGGAAGAGATTGGACAGCTCATGTCGGCGACAGAGTTGCGGGTCTGGCACGACCAAATCCAATACAAACCGCCAAAGGTCGGTGGGGTCAATCGCTGGCATCAGGATTCGCCATTGTGGGGGATTCTCATGCCGAAGACGAGTCAGGTGAGTGCCTGGGTAGCGTTGGACGATGTTGATGAGAGCAACGGGTGTATGCGGATGGTTCGCGGTTCCTATCATTGGGGAAGTCAAATGCCGTTTCTACGAGAAATCCCAGACATCCATACAATGCCGGATCGTTTTGAAGATAACGCGTTAGCGGTGGAGTTCTGCCCTGTACCGAAGGGACATGTCCATTACCATCACGCTTTGACATGGCACGGGTCCCATGACAACACCAGTGAGGGGCCGCGGCGTGCGATTGCGGTACATTATATGACGGGTGAGACTGTTTATGATGAAAGTGGCAATCACATCATGAAACGTTTTGTAACCGTCAATGGTGGTAATAAGTTGGCAGGTCACCATTTTCCGCTTGTGATGGACGAAGGAAAACCGACAAAAGCAAATATATAAATCTTTTTAATCGATAGGAGACAGATATGCTCAACCAAACCCAAGTTGACACATTTCGTGAGAAAGGTTTTCTCCTCGGAAACCGTGTTTTAAGTGATGAACAGGTTGAGGAATTGCGCTCAGAATTGGCACGTGTGATTGATGACTACGAGAAAGTCGATATTCCGCAGCCGGTGCACATTGCCAATCTCGGGGGTAGAGAGGAGAATCCTGTCTGGCAAGTCGTTAATATTTGGGAGGCGAGTTCTGCCTACCATCGACTCGTTTACAACCCGATTATTGTGGAAGAGATTGGACAGCTGATGTCAGCGACAGAGTTACGTGTATGGCACGACCAGATCCAATACAAACCACCGCAAGTCGGGGGTGTCAACATGTGGCATCAGGATTCACCCTATTGGCCTATTCTTACCCCAAAAACGAGTCAGGTAAGTGCTTGGGTGGCGTTGGATGATGTTGATGAGAGCAACGGATGTATGCGTATGGTCCCGGGTTCTCACCATTGGGGCAACCAGATACCATTCTTGCATTCCATCAAGGACATCCATTCTATGCCGGATCGCTTTGAAGATAACGAATTAAAGACAGAGTTCTGTCCCGTGCCGAAAGGGTATGTCCATTATCATCATTCCTTGACATGGCATGGATCACATGACAACACGAGTCAGAATCCACGGCGCGCAATTGCAGTGCATTACATGACCAGTGAAACGCTCTACGATGAAAGTGGCACTCACGTCATGAAGCCTTTTGTTACCGTTAATGATGGCGATAAGTTGGAAGGCGATAGTTTTCCGCTTGTGATGGATGCTGGGAAACCGACGCACCTCAGTGTATAAGTCTTTTTTTTTCCCAGTTATCAGTCGTTAGTACGATTTTTCTCTCACTGCGAGGCATGAAAAAAATCTTTCAGTTTTCAGTTACAAGAGACTTTGGAACTATCCAAAATCTCTTGTAACTGAAAACTGACGACTCTAAAAAGGAAAGTTAAAAATATGAAAGTTGTTGATGCAATTGCAAAAGTCCTTAAAGCGGAAGGCGTGGAATACCTATTTGCGTATCCCGTTAATCATATCATTGAGGCGGCGGCGAAACTGGACATCCGTCCGATTATTGTCAGACAGGAACGAATTGGGCTTCACATGGCGGATGCGCTGAGCCGAATGACTTCTGGAAAGAAGATTGGTGTCTTCTGTATGCAGAGTGGACCTGGTTCCGAAAACGCGTTTGGAGGGGTCGCACAAGCGTACGGTGATTCCGCCCCGATTGTGGTTCTGCCGGGCGGCTATTCCCGAGGTTTAACACAGATCCAACCGAACTTCAATTCTGCTCTGAACTATCGACACGTGACAAAGTCATGTGAACAGGTCACATTGCCTGAAGCCGTCCCGGAGGCGATGCGGCGCGCCTTTACGCAAGTTCGGAATGGTAGACCGCGTCCTGCGCTCGTTGAATTCCCGTCGGATCTGTTTAATGAAGAAATTTCGGATTCCTTTGATCCGACACCTGTTCCGAGAGTGCGCTATGGACCTGACAGCGCGTCAATTGAAGCCGTTGCGGAGGCACTGCTTGATGCCGAGTGTCCTGTGATCTACGCGGGGCAGGGTGTGCATTATGCACAAGCTTGGGATTCTTTGAAGGAATTGGCGGAGCTGCTCGCTGCCCCTGTAACAACGAGTTTAGGTGGTAAAAGCGCATTTCCTGAAAATCATCCATTGGCACTCGGTTCTGGTGGGCGTGCCATTCCGAAGCCTGTGCATCACTATCTCCAAAAAACCGACTTAATTTTTGGTATCGGATGTAGTTTTACCCGAACCGGTTTCGGTGTCAGGATTCCAGAGGGAAAACGGGTGATTCATGCGACATTAGACCCAGCAGACATTAACAAGGATGTCCCCGTAGAAACGGCACTTGTCGGCGATGCGGGTTTGATTTTAGATGGATTGGTGGAAGCTGTCCGTGACCGTTCCAACGGCGCGTCCGAAGATCGCGCGGCAGCTGTCACTGGGGAAATTAGTGCAGTTAAAACCGAGTGGCTTGAAGAATGGAATTCTAAACTCACTTCTGATGAGGTGCCGATGACACCCTATCGCGTCATCTGGGATCTGCTGCGGACTGTTGATGTCGAAAATACAATTATTACGCACGATGCCGGGAGTCCACGCGACCAAATGTCCCCCTTCTGGCAATCTGTTGCACCGCTGACCTATATCGGTTGGGGCAAAACAACGCAGCTCGGCTATGGTCTTGGGCTCGCTATGGGTGCGAAACTCGCGAGACCCGATCATCTTTGCGTTAACGTTTGGGGTGATGCCGCCATCGGCTTTACTGGCATGGATTTTGAGACCGCTGTACGGGAACGGATCCCGATCCTCTCCGTTCTTTTCAACAATTTCTCTATGGCGATTGAGATTCCGATTATGCCTGTTTCCACCGAAAAATTCAGATCTACAGACATTTCTGGCAACTACGCGGATATGGCAAAGGCATTCGGTGGTTACGGCGAACGCGTCGAAACACCCGACCAGATTATTCCAGCGATCCAGCGCGGCATTCAGAAAACGCAGGAAGGCGTGCCTGCCCTCCTTGAGTTTATCACCGCGAAGGAGATTCAGATTTCGAGTTTCTAAGCAGTTGTCAGTTATCAGTCGTCAGTCGTCAGTTAAGAGGGTTTATGGAACTTCAAATACCTTTTGTTACTGACCACTGAAAGGTTTGCGTGGCAAATCGTACCGATAACTTTAACCATCAACTCGTCTACAGATACTTTTGTTAAGGCACGAGTTGATGGTTAAAACTTTGACATACTCCCCCCGCTAAAGCAGGGGGATTCTTAGAAACCTCCTGTGCGGGGCGGATCGTGCGATCAACGACCTTGGCTTGCGTAGCAAGTCTTACAAAGCCTCCTGCAACAGCTAATGCCCTAACTGCGTGCCGTAAAGCACCTTACGAAATGTTTTGAGTCGCCTGTTTCAAATGGAATGTGCTTTTTTAAGCAATCTTTTCCTACTAACGACTGACGAGCAGATTTTCAACAAGTATAGAGTCGTGTGAGGCTTTTACGTAGTTATCTCACTTGTTTAGTGTATCTACCACAACATGAACTACAACCTATGCCGAACACTACTTATTTAGACGATTTAGAGAGAAAAAGGATTAGAAAAAAACAACGAAAAACATGGGCGGTGTCTACATCCCAAACCTACGAGGGTTGGGTTTTGACACCGAAGATTTGATAAAAAAAGGAGTCCATTGTAATGAGACCGATTATCACAGTTTTCATCGTCATCGCTCTGAGTTTCAGTGTCAGTGTGTGGGCAATAAACGATGATGACGCGCTCATGTTGTACTTCACTTTTGACGAAGACGACGGTGGCAAAGTTTTAGACGTGAGTGGAAATAACCTTGAAGGCACCTTTGAAGGTGCAGTCTGGTCGAAAGATGGCAAATTCGGTGGTGCTGTCCATCTTGAAGACACTGAGAAATTTGTAGAGGTTGACGCGGTCCCTGAACTTGACATCACTGATGAACTCACGATCCAAGCGTGGTTTTTCCCAGAGGAGTCCCAAGGTGACTCTAACTTGATGGGACGCAGGAGCGGGGCGAACGTCGGGGGTTATTGTCTCTAGTGGAGTGCACAGTTTACCGGTTCCCCACAAATCGAGACGTGGATCAACATCGGTGGATGGCAAGGTTCTCGGAATAAACAGACCATTAAACCGGCGTTGAAGGAGTGGCATCACGTCTCTTCTACCTACGATGGCGATATGATTCGCCAATACATTGATGGTGAATTGGATGTCGAATTTGAACCGCCTGCTGGTAAGATTAACAGCATTGATGTTGTCTTCCGTATCGGTAAGGCGCAAACGGGACTAAAGGGGATGGTCGGCTTGGTCGATGAGGTGGCGATCTACAACCGCGCCCTCACTGTTGAAGAGATTAACCAAGATATGGAAAACGGTGTTTTCTTTGCTGTGTCTCCGAAGGATAAACTTGCTACGACGTGGGGCAAGTTAAAAATGTGAAGTAGATAAATATTCTCTGTCATAGCAGCAGTGCCACAATGCCTGCCTGTTGCCAAGTTTTATCGTAGGGGCGGGTGCTTGTACCCGCCCTTTTGTTCATTCTAAAAGGAGGAACCACTGATGAGAACCCAGATGCTTATGATGCTATGCGTTTTTCTAAGTCTATCGCTCTGCTTCGCGGGGTACACTGCGGGCGGGAAGGGTAATGTGAAACAACTCGGTAAGCAGCTTTATGTCTGGCACTTCGACGAAGGTAACGGGAAACAGAGCGAGGAGGCGACTGCTGGCTTGGTCGGTGAATTCGAGGGAAATATCAAGTGGGCTGAAGGCATTCTCGGCGAAGCCGTGCAGATGGCGGGTGAAGCTGGCAAAGCTGATTTCATAGAGGTTGCACACTCCGATGAGATTGATATAGACGAAGCCATTACTATGATGGCGTGGGTTTATCCTGACGAACTCCCCGCGGGTGGTCAGGAAAATAAATTCACTATCTTTTACAAGAACACCTATTATCTGCAAATTGAACCCGGAGAAGGGAAGCTCGCTTACTACTTCTACGAGACCAGTGTCCCTGGTTACCATATTTCTGACGGCAAGATCAAAGCGAAAGAGTGGAGCCATGTTGCTGTTGTGTGGGATGGCAAGGAAGCCGGTTTCTATATCAATGGTGAATCTGATGGCACTGCTATCGCGCAGAAGGGACCCGGTCTAAGCAGAGCGGATAAGCCTTTACGGTTCGGCGGTGAGAATAACGGATGTTGTCCCCGTTTCTTTCAGGGACGTATTGATGAATTAATGTTAGCCAACTATGCGCTGACTGAAGCGGAACTCCAGAAGATTGTTAGCGATACGCTTGATGTTTCGGCGCGTGGTAAATTGGCGACGATGTGGGGTAATTTGAAGAGATAGTAGTAAATTGTATCTGTCTACTTCCTATTGTAAATAGAGATGGGCGAGATTTCAATCTCGCCCATTTTTCGTTGCCAGTAGGTAGGAATAGGCGTATAATAGGTTTAAGATCGTTGCTGGTAGGTAAAGATGATGCAGAGAACCAAAGAGATACAGCAATCACCAGATATTCGTATTGCAGTGGAGAATTTTGGACCTATAGAGAAGGCAGAAATAGATCTCCGTCCACTGACTGTGTTCGTCGGTGAGAGCAACACCGGTAAAACATATCTCTCCGCGCTCATTAGAAGTGAAACAACTCAAAAGGCCCCAGTTACAAGTGCCTTTTGGTGGGAAATCATGTGAAATTAAGACAACGCGCTGTGGTAGAAAGTTAGCAGATATATTGTAAAGTGCTTGGAATTCACGGAAGTTCAGACACAATTCCCTTAAGGGTATTCTCTTGTTGCGCAAGTGTTTTAAGCTCTGGGTTGAGACGGACCGCCTGAGTGAGCGAGTCTATCGCTTTTTGAGATTTGTCCTCTAAGGCGTAAGCACAGGCAAGGTTATAATGGAGTGAGGCAGTTTTCGGAAAAGTTTTGAGGGCTTGTAGGCACACCTCGCGCGCTTCTGCCGCTAAGTTCTGCCGGAGATAGGCAGTTGTCAGATTGATGTAACCTTTCGCGCTATTGGGTACTATCTCAATCGCTTTCTTAAAATTCTCAACAGCAGAAGCGTATTCCTTTATGCTGGCGTACAGATGTCCAAGGTTATTGTAAGCCGAGGAAATCGATGAATCTTTCGTGAAGAAAAGCGTACGCGTCTTATTTTTAATCGCCTTCTGATATGCTTCAATTGCTTGTTTTGCTTCGCCTTTGTGCATCAGGAAAGTTGCCTTCCGATAGTGGTCATTGAACTGGGTTTGGTGATGCCAGACCCAGATAAACAGCACTGTCACTGCAAGGCAAAACGTCATGCAGACGATTCTAAAGGCTTTATTGGTAGGTGTCTGCTCAGTGTCTTGCTCCTCTGTAGGTGCCTGCTCTGGAACTTGATTTTCGTTGGAAGTCATAATTTATTTTCCATGCTTCGTAGGTGTGATTCATTCTATAGATATAAAATCTGTGCTTGTTTACCAAAGTATACAGAATACATCAGAAACCGATAATCTGACCGTAGGTCAGATTATAGCAAAGGACCATAGTTAAAAATATGAAAACTTACGGATTTGGTATTATTGGGTGCGGAATGATTTCCGATTTCCACTCCGCCGCAATTTCTGAATTAGAACACGGGCAATTGGTCGCAGTCAGTTCACGGAACGCTGAAAACGCCAAACGACTTACCGATCGATACGACGTTGATAGCTACACCGATTATTCAGAGATGCTCAAACGAGACGACTTAGATATCGTCTGCGTCTGTACGCCAAGCGGTGCGCATTTAGAACCTGCTGTTGCCGCCGCAGAAGCCGGTAAACATGTCATCGTCGAAAAACCGTTGGAAATCACCTTACAACGATGCGATCAGATTATTGAAGCGTGCGATGCAGCAGATGTTCGACTCTGTGCTATCTTCAATTCACGTTTCACTGAAAGCACGCAACTCGTTAAGTCCACAATTGAGAGTGGTCGGTTCGGCAAGTTGACCTTAGGCGATGCCTACATCAAATGGTACCGCTCCCAAGAGTATTACGACAGTGGCGGCTGGCGCGGCACGTGGGACCTTGACGGCGGTGGTGCGCTCATGAACCAGTCTATCCACGCTATTGATCTACTCCAGTATTTTATGGGTCCCGTCAAAACCGTTCAAGCGTTCACCGATACGTTGGCGCATGAACGGATAGAGGTTGAAGATGCCGCGGTCGCCGCGCTCCGGTTTGAAAACGGTGCACTCGGTGTCATTGAAGGCACGACTGCTGCTTACCCCGGCATGCTTAAGAAAACTGAAATCTCTGGTACACACGGGACCGTCGTTTTAGCCGAAGAGGACATCGTTACATGGGAATTCGACCCGGAGCTTCCTGAAGATGCGGAAATCCGAGAGAAATTCGCCCAAAAGACAGATACCGGCGGCGGTGCGTCTGACCCGCGTGCGATTAATCATGCGAATCATCGGCGACAGATGGAAAACCTGATTAATGGACTTGAAAGTGATGCCTCACATCTCGTTGATGGACGTGAGGGACGCAAAGCCGTTGAGATTATCCTTGCTATTTATCAATCCAGCCGTGAGGGACGTCCTGTTGAATTACCGTTGTAGCTGATGAAGATTAATTTATTAATTCGGTAATGTTGAAACGTGCGATAATGCAGGTCGCATTTGGGGTTTTGCTTGGGTGTTTCTTCGCGTACGCCGCAGAATCGCACTACTACGGGTTTCCCGTCTGTTTGTAGTAGAGCAATTTATTGTCCGTCTACCGAAATATTTTCTTAAACTTCATCAGCTACTACTATTGGTAATCAAAAACTATCTTAATCGCCTCGTCTTTCTTGTTGAGTGCCATTTCAAATCCGAGTTGTGCTTCTGTGAAAGGTAGATGGTGTGTAATAATCGGCGACACATCCAAGCGACCTTGGGCAATCATATCCATCGCCAGTGGGAAGTCGTTCTGTGCATCCGGCCCAACGGAACCGATGAATTTGAGGTTCTTACGGAAAAAATCTGCGAAGTGGAAGTCGTAGATATGGTCATCCGGTACGCCGAAAGCGAGGAGTGTACCTTCACGTTTTAAGAGTTCAAGACACTGGTTGATAGTCTCTGTTTGGTGACCGACGACCTCAACAACCAGATCCGCCATCCTACCTTCCGTAATTTCCTCAATGGCAGCGACAGGGTCTTCCTTGGCAGCGTTAATCGTATGTGTTGCACACATCTTCTTTGATACTGTGAGTCGGAAATCGACCAGATCGGTCGTAATTACCGTCTTCGCGCCGAGGTTGCTCAGCATGTGTGTAAAGAGTAATCCCATCGGTCCCTGTCCGATAACGACTGTATCAAGGTTGAGTAGGTTCGGCAGTTTCCGACATGCCCAAACCACAGTGCCGAGCGGTTGGGACATCAGGATGCAATCTTTTCGTGGGAAGTCCGTCAACGGCATCGTGACGCTTTCATCCGAGAGGAAGTATTCTGAGAGTCCACCGACGTGGCGTGGTAGTGCGAGCACCTCATCTCCTATCTTGAATCTATCTGATTTGCTGTCTGTGACAACGCCTATCGCCTCGTGAATCGAAAGCCCCGCTCCAAGTGGGTAACTTTCTGCTGGGTGTTCAAGGACGAACGATGGCATATCCGTTCCGCAGATGGCACTGTGGACGGTTTTAATCATCACTGTGCCGTCGGGATAGTTGGTGAGGTTCGGTTGTTCTATGTCAATAATTTCGATCTGACGGGGTGCAACAATTTGCCCAACTTTCATGTTTTTAACTATGGCCTCTTGTGATGAGGTCTGTACTTGATCGCTTCGGCGTACAGGTTCCTTAATTGTTTTAGATGAGAAGGTTGAGATTCGGGAATCCCACCTACGTGCTATTTCGTCGAGTATCAGAATTACAGTTTAGTTAGTGCTTTCAAAACGTGTTGATGGAGTTTTCCGTTGGTTGCGACAATGCCTCGATTTTCATGCATCCGTTTTCCTGTCAAAAAATTAAGGGGTGCGCCATTCGCGTCTGTGACCGTACCGCCTGCTTCCTCAACTACAATCATCCCCGCGGCGTGGTCCCAGATGCACTCGCGGTAATCTGGAAAAGCCGGATTCGGGAGACGGATATAAAGGGACGCTTCGCCACGCGAAACGATGCCGTACTTGGCTTGGCTGTCCATCTGGACAGGCGATTCTGTAATCCCGAGTGCGTTCGCAATCTTGGCATGTGCATCGCTGTCACCGTGTGTGGACTCGAAACTCTCTGCGAATCGGTGGACTGCTTTTGATACGTGTACGGGTTCTAAAGGTTCACCTGTTTTGGTGTAGAGTTGTGTGCCTTCGCCGCGAATTGCGACAAAAAGGCATCCGCGCTCAGGTTCTGCAGCGTCCAGTCGGTAGGGCAGATTCGGGCACCCCAAAACACCGAGTTGAACAACGCCGTCAACAATGTAAGCCAAGGCAATCGCGTACTGGTCGCGACGCAGAAAACCTTTCGTGCCGTCAATCGGATCAAGCGTCCAGAAACTTGGTCCGACTTCACCGCTCCCCTTATTGATCCATTCGCAAATGGTTTCTGCTGAAGGCGATGTGTCTTTGTAAAAACGGTTCACGTAGTCAGTGACGCGTTCCAAGAGCGACGCGTTCTCTTTGAGTGCTTTTGCGTTTTCCTCCGCGACGATAGTGGCATCGGGAAAAGCATCGCCAATCGCTTGACATATCAGTGCCTGCGACCCGAAGTCCGCGACGGTTACAGGGCTTCGGTCTGCCTTTTGAATCGCATCTGTTGACACCATCTCGGCTTGCACTTGTTCACAGAGTTGTATTGCTTTTAGGACAGCATCAATGGCTGTTTGTATTTTGGCTTTCGGCTTTCGGAGACTTTCGTCCGTCAGCAAAGAGGGTTTTTGGGTTGTCATCAGTTTCCTGTTTGGTTTTAATAGTTGTCAGTACGATTTTTTCTCACTGCGAGGCATGAAAAATCTTTCGGTTATCAATTATTGGACTGACTGCTATTTTAGCGACTGTTAAATTTATTCATTACTGTCAGAATGTCGTCTTTGACGAGGGTTTCAAGGGCATTGACGGCACGATCAACAGTATGTGCTATTTCAATTTCTTCATCTTCCGAAAATTCGGTGAGGACATAATCGACTAAGGCCCCGATCGGTTCACCGATACCGATGCGCAAGCGCGGGAATTCTGTGGTGCCTAAGTGATGGATGATAGATTTCATTCCTTTTTGCCCGCCATCGCTGCCCTTCCGCCGCATCCGAAGTGCACCGATGTCTAAGTGGACATCGTCATAAACGATGCAGAGTTCCGGCAGCGGAATCTCAAACCGCCTAACGAGTGCCGCGACAGCAGCACCGCTGTTGTTCATATAGGTCATCGGTTTGGCGAGGATGATAGACGCGTTGTGCCATGTCGTCTGTATAACCAGCGAGTTGCAAATTGATGCGTGTGTCGGTCGCTGCTCAGAATCTCGTTGGCAGAATTCTTCATAGAGCGCGTCGATCACGCGAAAACCGACGTTATGTTTTGTCTGTTCATAGCGTATCCCTGGATTGCCGAGTCCAACGATGAGTTTTGTGTTTTTGTCCATGCTTAGTCCGGTTCGGGCATTATATCGTTTTATTCGGGAAGGCGTAAAGGTTGCGAGAGGTTGAGGTGCCCTGCAATTGTTTTCACTTCCTCGCCATCAATTAAAATTTGAACCTGTTTAATGTCATCAGGGAATGCGTCAAAGACGGTTTTGAGAATTGCTGTGACCGTCAGAAATTCTGCTGTTGTGCCGCCAATATGTCCATCAGTGAGATGACTTGAGAAGTCCAAGTACGCGGTCTGTTGGCTGTCGATGTAAACTTCGTTGAGTTCTGTTCCACGGGGGATGGTGTTTCTGAAGTTCGGCGGTGTTTCCTGAATAAGTGCTCTGACCACCTGACTCAAACGTGGCGTAAGTTCTCTATGGAGTCGCCGTTCGGTTTTAATGGGAACGAGTGTAAGCGTGGTAGCATCAAGCAGAAATAGATTGACCTCTTGGGGTTCCGGTGGCGTATCTAAAGGGTTAGCGGCAGTCGGTATCACGGGTGGTGCAATTGGCAGCATTACTTGCTTCGATCTTTCAATGAGCAGTAGTGTCACACCGAGACAGATAAGTACCGCAATGAAGGTTATTCCCCAGATGACTAAGAGTCTCGAAAATCCGGCATTGTTAAATAGTTGTCGGTTGTCGGTTTGCCTCGCAGTGAGAGTTGTTCGGTTAAGAGGCAAACGCTGATAATAAAGTTTTTCTCTTAACTGATAATCGAAAGGTTTTTCGCAGAAAAACCGAACTGAAAACCGATAACCATTTGTGCTTTGAGACGTATTCGTTGCTGCCTGATCGTCTATCATAGTTCTTCCTGTCGTAAGCCGCTTGATGTCCTATTATTTTATCGCTGTTGTGGGATCTGCTGGTTGGCAGAAGATATGTATCGTTGGAGTGCGCGGGTAATCGCTTGTGAAACGCTTTCGGTGTACTCAGCATTAGAAAGTTTTTCTAAGTCCTCGACGTTGGAAAGGTAGCCGAGTTCTAAGACAACGGCGGGCATATAGGCTTCAGATAACGCAATGAGTGGGAGGTCGATAATCTGAATCGGCGTTTCTGTTAGAAAGTTCAGTTCCGTTTGTAGTGCGCGTGCGAAGTCATGGCTCTGCTTTAAAAAATTGACTTGGGTAAGAACTTTTAGCCGTTGTCCTGTGAGTGTTGGTTTGGTGGTACTTGGGAAACGGATTTGTCCTTTGGGGTTGTTGAGGTAGATCCTGATACCTTTTTCATGAGGTGAGAAAGAGGCGTTACAGTGTAAGCTGAGGAAGAGTTGGCCTTGATTCTGTTTAGCGACCTGAATGCGCTCAAACTGTGTTCTTTTGGTGTCTGTTTCGCGAGTGAGATAAACCTGTACGCCCTGCTGTTTACTGATCCGTTGAAGTTGTTTTGCGAGTGCGAGGACGATGTTTTTCTCAAGGATCCCGGTGCTACCTTCGCAGCCTTGGTCGTCTCCGCCGTGTCCTGGATCGACAATAATGCTCCAATTTTGGATGTTGTCTGTCTCTACGGATGTCCATGTGCCTTTCGGTCTTATCTGTAACCTATTCAAGTTGGAGTTGTAGATGACATCAACATTATTGAAAATTGGCAGGAGTTGTTTAAAAAAGGCGATGGGCAGCATGGGGCGCTGAGCGATAATAATGGGCGGAGTAGAGAGTGTGAGTGTCTGTCCACCATCAATACTAACTGTTGGTTTATCCATTTGCAGGCGAATTTGCCTACCTTTGATTTCAAGGGTGAGTCGTTTTTGGGGATGGTTATATTGATGGGTCGCCGCGGGATCGATGACCTGTTTCACCGCGTCAACGGGAAGGTAAACCTGCTCTTCTCGGTGTTGCGCAGACACTTCCGCAATGGTTTTCCCATCTGCGTCAATGAAACGGACGGCAGGTTCTTCGGCGATACTACTAAGCGTGGCAGCAAAAACAAGAATGCCTAAGAAAAGCACGCCGGCTTTAAGAGGGGCAGCGTACCTATTGACGTACTTTCCTTGTGCTTTCTTGGTACAAACAGCGTTATTCGTCCTCGTCGTCGTCCCTACGTCTACGGGAGATAATTTCTGGTTCCGAAGGCTGTTCAGCAGCGGCTTCTTCACCTTCTTCACCTTCAACTTCACCTTCTTCACCTTCTTCAGCCTCTGGTGTTTCGTCTTCGAGTTGGACACGCGGCTGGCTGACCGTCGCTATAATCCGTTGCGGGTCATCTAAGATTTCGATGTCCTCATCGAGGCTTAAGTCGCTCACATGGATAGCGTCACCGATGTCTAATTCACCGACGTTAACCGAAATATCGGTCGGCGTGCGCATAGGCAGACAGTGAAGTGACACATGGCGGAGCGGAAATTCGAGGACGCCTCCCTCCTGCACGCCAGGCGGATTACCTTCCAAAACCACCGGGACGGCTGATGTTACAGGTTCATCCAGCGAGATTCTGATGAAATCCGCATGGACCAACGTATGTTTTTCGACCGGATGGCGTTGAATTTCTTTGATGATAACGGTTTCACTATCCGCTTCACCGATTACCATATTGATGATGACGTTTTCGCCGTACGTTCGTAGAAATTGGTTGAAGGTCCGTGCGTTAAGTTGAATCGACAAGGTGTCTTGCGCGCGCCCATACAACACAGCGGGGAGCCCACCGTTACGTCGTAGGTCGCGTGCGCTCTGCTTCCCGAAAGTATCGCGTTGTTGAACCTCTAATTTTGCTTGTAGCATTTTGTTTTTTTACTTTTCCTTGCGGTTAAAATTCGTGCGTTTAGACTCCTGAGTACGTTTCTTAAATCCGCACTCCATTTCATTCCGTGCTAAAGTTTCTGATGTTATTGAAACCTGTGCTTAATGGAATGGCGCGCGGGGCGAAAACCTGCTCGTGAAAAAAACTTTTTCATAGATTCAGGAACCGTATCAAAAAGGAGACAGGGCGGGTAGGATTCGAACCTACGCATGCAGGTGCCAAAGACCTGTGCCTTACCGCTTGGCCACCGCCCTTTAATTAACCATCAATGTATACACCGACAGGACTGGTTACCGTCGTCTCGCAAAAGTTAACCTTGTTTCTGTTTCTGAAGTGTGATTCACTCTGGCGTGCGGCTTGACTGTCATGCATTATAGCGAACAGCGTGGCACCGCTCCCTGACATCAGCGCGCCACAACAACCGGGCTGCGTAGATAGCGCGGTTTTTAGCGCAGCGATTTCGGGATGTTCGGAAAAAACGGGTATTTCAAGAAGATTATAAAGGTTTTTCCCGATGCTGAGGATGTCACCCTTCTCTATGTAAGTCCTTATAATTATACCGTCTTTTTCAGGCTTTGTCAAGGGAAAGTTTAACTTTTTAAAAATAGCCGCTGTCGAGATTTCAACGCCTGGGTTTAAAAGGAGGAGCGGTAGGTCAGAGAGTACGGGAAGACGCGTTAACTGGTCGCCGATACCAAGTCCTAATGCGGCACCGCCGTGCAGACAGAACGGGACATCTGCGCCTAACTGCGCCCCGAAGCGCATTAGGGGTTCCTGTGTGAAACCGAGTCCAAAGAGTTCGTTCACGCCGTGAAGGACGGCGGCAGCGTTTGCACTCCCGCCTGCAAGTCCAGCGGCGACCGGAATCCGTTTGAAAATCTCAATTGCGATGCCGCCGATGCCACCTACGGCATCGCTGAGGCATTGTGCCGCACGGTGTGCCAGATTGCGAGCATCGGACGGAACCGCTGGATGTTCGCAATGGACGGTTATATGCTTTGTGTTCTGCTTGCGGATGATAACATCGTCGTGCAAACCGATAGAATGAAAGATCGTTTCGAGGTTGTGATAGCCGTCCTTGCGTTTTCCGACGACATTTAGATAGAGGTTGATTTTCGCATGGGCGCGAACGCGTAAATTTCGCACGATTTTTGTCTGTCAATCCGCTAATTCTGATAACGGGATGATTTCAAAATCCTCTGATAGGAACCGTGCCGCGTCAAACTTACTATCCTTAATCTCGACATTCAGTTCGACTTTGGCAATATTGACAGCAACCCGCGTTTGTTCGATCGGACGTTTGATTTCGACCTTGTGTGGACGTAAGATACCGCCTACTTTTCGATAGTCGGAAAAAGTGGCGCGTTGCTGAAGCACTCCGTTTTTATCGTGGATATGCCAATCTGTCACTCGCGGTTCACCTTCACGGACAAAGAGGGTAACGGTTTCTACATGTTCGTCTTTGATCCCTGGGCGCGTGATGGTAAATTTTGCGCCGGAGTTTTCAACCGATGTGAAATTATCCGTGCGTCTGTCAAGAAACGGATTGGCGAAGATGGCACTCAAGACATCTGAGACGCGCAGGTCTACACCAAAAATCTCTTTTAAAGCCCCGTCGGATAGTGGCCCGTGGTAGGTTCTTTCTTCGTTCAGAAGCGCGAGTACGAATTGATTCTCGTCTCGATTAGCGATTACGACTGCACGTGGTTCGTTGATGGGGCCTAATGCTTGGATCAGGAGCAGCTCCCCACCGCTTTCTGATTTTTTATACCACAGCGATTCTCGGACTTCTTCGCGCTGATCGCCTTCCTCAATGGTTACTGCCATCTGGATTATCTTTAAAGAGCCGGTGAGATCGTATCTCGCTTGCAGTGTATTGAGGATACCCTCTACTTCCGCACGGGTGGCGGGTGACAATCGATCCGCGGAAGTACTGGGAATACATCCAGCGATGACTACGAACAGTAGAAAGCACACAGCGTGCACTGTGAAAAAAATCGCGGTCTGGCAATCGTTCCTACTGGGGATTCGGTGTATCGGATATGACATCTTAAAGAGTTTCCGACATCGATTTTTCGACGATATTAACGGCTTCTTCGACGTGACCTGCGTTGATATTCAGCGGTGGTAAGAACCGGAGGACATAATCGTTGGTGCATATCGTGACAAGCCCGTTCTCAATACATTGCGCTGCGAGTGGTTTGGCATCGACTTCCATGACTAAACCGCGGAGTAAGCCTTTTCCACGGATCTCTTTAATCGGATACTTGCTCTTGAGTTCCATGAGTCCGCCTGCAAGGTAATTCCCCATTTTAACGGCGTTCACGGCGAGGTTCTCTTCGAGAATCGTTCTGACGGTTGCGGCTGCCGCTGCAGTGACTAACGGATTACCGCCGAATGTCGCTGCGTGGGTCCCGGGAACAAAGCTCTCCGCTATATGCCGTTTCGCTAACATCGCACCAATAGGTACACCGCTACCGAGTGCTTTTGCCATGGTAATTACATCTGGCACGACACCATAACTCTGATATCCGAAGAAGGTCCCTAATCTCCCCATTGCTGTCTGTACTTCGTCAAAGATTAGTAGCAGATTATGTTTATCACAGAGTTCTCGTAATCCCTGGAGGTAGCCATCGCTTGGCATATTAACGCCGCCCTCGGACTGAATCGGTTCAACTAAGATGGCGCAGGTTTTTTCGCTGATGGCGGCTTCTGTTGCTTCGAGGTCGTCGAACGGCACGTATTTGAAACCTTCAAGCATCGGTTCAAACCCGACATGGTATTTCGTCTGCGCAGTGGCAGTGATGGTTGCCATTGTGCGTCCATGGAACGAGTTATCCATTGTGATGATTTCGTAGGCATCCGTTCTGCCGCTGTCTTTGGTGTATTTCCGCGCCAGTTTAATTGCTGCTTCGTTCGCTTCGGCACCGCTATTACAGAAGAAGCACTGATCCATATCGGAGTTGTCGATGAGGAGTTTCGCGAGTTCTGCCTGCGGTTGAATATAATAGAGATTGGACGTGTGCAGCAGGTTGCCAGCCTGCTCACGGATGGCTTCGACGACTTTCGGGTGGCAATGTCCTAAGCCGTTAACGGCGAGTCCACCAAGGAAGTCGAGGTATTTTTTACCGTCGGCATCCCAGAGGTAAGGTCCTTCGCCTTTAACGAATGCCAGGCTTCTGTCGCCGTAAGTATTAATAATATATTCTGTCGCCATCGCTTTAATTTCAGCGGTTGTCATTCTTCAATTTTCTCCTTTGTGGCAACGGCACACGGAGCGTGCCTACTACCTTTAAGTGGCAACGGCACACGGAGCGTGCCTGCTACCTTTAAGATTACCAATTCGTATAGGCACCGTCGTCGCGTTGATAGCCGTGGGGTGGTCCATATTCTTGCGTTGTGACGTTGGTAAGCGCGTCTTCATTGAATTCGATACCGAGTCCTGGACGTTCAGGCGGTAAGAGGTAGCCTGCTTCCCAAGGCACCTGCACGGGAAAAACGTCGGTCATTGAGGACATTGGGGCGCGTGGCTGTTCCTGTACACCGAGGAGTGCTGATGACAAAGAGAGATGCAGACACGCCGCAGCGGATACAGGTCCTAATGGATTATGCGGTGCTATGTAGATATAATGCGTTTCACACCATCCTGCGATTTTGCGTGCCTCCGTTAACCCACCGGCGATGCAGAGATCGACGCGGCAGTAATCCATGAGATCTTCTTCAATGACTTCTCGGAATGTCCACTTGCTATCAAATTGCTCACCAACTGCAATTGGCACCGAGGTCTGCTGTCTAAGCCGTCTGAGACTGGCGGGGTTTTCTGCTCGAAGGGGGTCCTCAATGAAAAATGGATCGTATTGTGCGACCTTGTTACAGAAATCAAGGCTGTCTGCTGGATCGAGGCGGGTATGCACGTCAATCAGTATTTCAAGATCGTCGCCGAATGCGTGGCGGACGGCTTCTACCTGCTTAACACAGTTTCGGACCGCGCGTCTGGGTTCAAACGTCCCGCCACTGTCAGAATGATCAACCACGCTCCATCGGACGAATTTCCAACCGGCTTCGTAGGTTTGCCGACAGCTCTCGATGAGTGCCTCAATTGATCCACCACCGTTGTGTGGGTAGCAGACGACTTTGTCTCGCGTGCGTCCGCCCAAGAGTTCGTAGACGGGGACGTTCAGTGCTTTTCCTTTGATGTCCCAGAGTGCAATATCTACGGCACTCACTGCGGCGGATTGGACGACGCCGCCGGGGAAGAAGCCGCCACGAAACATCACTTGCCACAGGTGCTCAATGCGAAACGGGTCTGCGCCGATAAGAAACGGCTCAAATGAGCGGATGACTTCGGCTAAGGCGAGCGCGCGGCGGCGTAATCCGCCCTCTCCGACACCGTAGATACCGGCATCGGTTTCGACTTTCACGAAGAAATGACCGCTTTCTGATACAAAGGATTTGACATTCGTAATCTTCATGTTTTTAAATATTTGGGTTCTGCTCCGTTTTTTCCGTTGTTAAAAACGGGTTTTTTGTCAATTTTCAACAACGTAGATTATAAGTGGATTGTTTCAAAGTCAAAGAAATCGTAGTTGGGTTGAACAAGGTGAAATTCAACGGATCTCTACACGGCATCTAACGTTGGTGTGTTGTCCTGACAGTGGACGGGACGGAAGAGCGTTTGACGTTTGAACGGCATCTTTTCGAGGTGCTTTGGATGGGGGTCCCACTTATGCCACTTGTTTCCAACAGTATTGTAGCATTGGAAAAGTGCGACTCGATCGGCTTCTTCGTCTGTCCATTTCGCCCCTGTGTGTGTGATTGCCTCTGTAAAAACCAGCATGGAACCAGCGGGGCAGGTGTAGTCCTCCCACAGCGGTGAATTGCGATCCGCCGTTGACTTTGGAGCCGGAAATGCGCCTTTATGACTGC
Organism: Candidatus Poribacteria bacterium; assembly: GCA_026706025.1. NCBI lineage: Bacteria > Candidatus Poribacteria > Candidatus Poribacteria bacterium. The sequence continues at coordinate 107,842 of JAPOZO010000089.1, read as the reverse complement.
CAGTAAGAAACATCGTTCCACCGCCGCCTTCCTGGACCGGGTTGAGTTCCCAGACGACACGCGTCAATCCGCTGTGTGCCTTGTCGTGGTGCAGATGATACGTATGCGAGTTGCCGGGGAAGTTGAGCATCCCGCGTCCGCCGTGCGGTTGGAAGTTATCGTGTCCGTTTGCTCGGATAGTTAGGAATGTGCTTTCCAGCCGGAATCCGTAGCAGTTTTCATTCGCATAACCGGAGGTCAGGAATTCGTTCATGAATCCGAGCACAATGGGATGATCTGTGAGCGATTCAAGGGGACCGCCAATAGAAGAACGATGGTGTTCAGGGATTGACTCGGGATCCTGTTTGAGTTGGTAACAGAACTCACGCATCTCTTTAACCTCGGTTTCACTGAGCACCCCTGGGAACAGGAGCCATCCACGGGTATCAAAGAGAAACCGTTGTTCTTCGGTAAGTGGGATCGGTGGTAGATTGTCAGCATTCGTTGTAGGGTTCGGCATGGGTTTCTTCCTTAGAGGAATAGTTGTCAGTTTTTAGTAGTTGTCAGTTGTCAGTACGGTTTTCTCTCACTGCGAGGCATGAAAAACCTTTCAGTTTTCAGAAAGAGACTTTGGGATTATCAGCTATCTCTTTTAACTGATAACTGATAACCGATAACTGATAACTATTGATACAAACGTTCGTCTTCCAGTGATAGCCAGGTACCGTAGTCGCGCGGCATCTCTTTTATGTCGCCTAAACCGGCTTCGGTACGCCACTGTAATAGCGGATGCTCGCGGTTTTTCTGGGGTAATTCAACACGTGTGCCGTAAACAGCAGATTCAAAAATCGCCATCAAAATCTCAATGACGTGGCGACCCTCTTCGCCGTTAGACTCGTGTTCTCGGTCCTCGTCTAATGCGTTTACATACTCTTCAACGAAGCAGTAATCGTCGGCATCTGCCCCTTTATTTGGATCAAAATGCTCTGGATAGATAGAAGGGAGTGCTTCCCACTGGTCGTGTGTGCCATCGGGGACGAAATGCGGTGTGGGTAGCCACCACGAGCCTTTCAATTCCGACCAGAAGAGTCTGCCTTCAGTGCCGTAGAGTTCCATGACGTAGGCATCGGTATCAACCTTTGGAAATCGGTGCTGAATGAGCGTGCCGGTGACATTTCCGTCGAATTGGAACGTTGCGGTAACATATTCGCCTGTGACTGTGCCCATGCCAGCCGGTGAGGGTAGGACATCATCATGGACGATGGCGCGACCACCCGTTGTCGCCTGTGCTACGACGCTTCGGCAGTGTCCACCGAAACGGAGCATGTTGTTGACGACGTGCGTTCCGATGTTCATTAACCCGTAACCGGCGTAGTAGCCTTTCCCGCTGGCGTAGATGTAGCGGAGGTCGCCAATTTTTCCTTCGTCTAAGGCTTTCGCGACCGCATGCATTGATGGACTCGTGCGGCGTTGATGATGCACGGCGACGCGAGCGTTTTTCGCTTTCGCCTTCGCCAGCACTTCATCGGCTTGAACGAGGTCAATGCAGAGGGGTTTCTCTACCTCAATATTCACGCCGTGTTCAAGGACACGCATACAGAGCGGATAGTGGGCCTCTGTTGCTGTCGGGATAGCGACAATGTCGGGTGCTGTCTGTTGGATCATCTCGTCTAAATCGGTGAAGTGTGCTGAGACGTTCACGATGTTACCGAGTGCCTCTAACCGTTCTTCGACGAGGTCACAGAGTGCCACGATTTCGGTGCGCGGATGTGCGTGGTATGCCTTTGCTGCGGAGGTGCCGCGGCTCCGACACCCCAGTATGGCAACGCGATAAGTTTTCATAATTTTTAACGATTGGATTCCCGCTCGGCTTTTTCCGCCCCTTCTTAGTAACAGGTGGGGTCCCTGTCAAAAGCCGGTTTGCGATGCGCCTCAACCGTCCTTGTAACGATTAAGTTTGTTTAAAATCTCGGACTGGTTCTGATGATGTGACAATATTAACTTGTTTGGGTTTTGCTGTCAAGTTTTTTGTCGGTTTACCCCTTTAAAATGTTACACCAGTGTAACATTTCGGCATAGAGGTTATTGGAAAGGAACTCAATGGTTGTAAGGGTTTAGGGGTGTATTTTTGCATCTGGTTTTCCGCGATAAAAAAAATAATTTGATGAAAAGTGTAACATTCTGCGGATGGGCAACAAATTATTTTGATGGCGTATTGCGTTTTTCGTAGATTGGCGTGGCATTCTCCTTTTTTCAAAGATGTGATAAGATATTATATTATTTTTATTAACAAATGTCAAGTAAAAAAATAAAGGGTGAAGAATGTTATTGTCAGGTTCAGGATTCACAGGATTAAAGGATTTTTTCAGGGTTTTGTCCCAAGTGTAATTGATGAAGTGTGTGATTGGCAAGCATTAATGGTTGGGAGCGGTATATTTACCTCAATGCGTTTTTTGCGGTAAGTGGCATACGTCTATTGAATCAGTTTTTGTGCGAAGGCTTGGATGCTGCGCGCGTGAATTGCTTGGAGGTAAAGATCCTCGAGTCGTTCCAAATCGTCTATATCTTGAAGTGCAGGTTTTAAGGCATTGACAAGTTCTGTTGAGAACTTCGTTTTAAGAACCACCGAGATGTGTTCGATAGTCACTTCTATTGTCGTAGTCTTGTGCCAAGATTTATATTATATCGTAAAGCGGTGGAAAATGTCGAGCGGATTTGAAATGCAGGCAGGGCGATTTTTTTTACGAGTTTGAGAGGCTCCTACTCTATTGATTATATGGGTTTGTGGCGTTGGCATTCGATTTTTTTGTATAATGCATCTTTTCTGACTCAAAATTCGTCTTTAATAATAGAGGGTGTAAAGCGTATCGCGTTACTTTATTGGAACTTACGTAATGCGCAATAATGCACGTTGCAACCCCCCTTATCAAGGAGGTAGGCGGGTACGCCGCAGAATTGCGCAACGATGAACCAATGTACTTTGAGGATTTCTGATGTATATGAGCTGTAAATTGCTACTCAGTGTGGTGTTCTTGCTGAGTTTAGTTTTTCCTGTATTTTCTTTTGAACCTTCGGGTGGTGTTTTGATGCTGGATGGTGAAGATGATTATGCGATCCTTCCACTTGCCGAACATGGCTATATTTTTCCGAGAGATACCGATGCGTTTACGGCTGAGGTGTGGTTCTATCCGAAATCTCGACCCGAGCAAGGAGAGAAAGGTGTCATTCTGAGTCAGCAAGTTGCTTTCGGATTGACGGCAGATGATTGTAGAGGTAGGGTCGGTAAGAAGGATCAAGTCTGTTCTTACGGTTTAGCATACCTTGAAGGCGCAGCGGCGAACGGTGTCAGAGGTATTGATGCTGTCATCAAGACGGATCAATGGAACTATCTGGCAGTCATTTTCAAGGACAGCACGATTTATTTGGCGTACAACAATCAAATTCTTCGGGGTGCGAAACGTGACTTTATGAACGTCGTGGCTGCGGAGATATTTTTCCTTGAGGGGTTTAAAGATTTCTTTATCGGTGGCTATGCTGAAGATAAGTTAATAGTCAATAGGGATGGGCGAGTGTTAGCCCGAGAGACGTACTTTCATGGTGCGATTGATGCGATAAGGTTTTCAAATATCGCTCGATATGATTTACCTGCCGAGCGGGGTCCCTCGCCATTTGAACCGCCGCCTCATTTTTTTATTGATGCGCACACGTTGGCATTCTGGGATTTTAATGACGAGGAAGGGGCAGATCACTTTCAAGATGAATCGGGGAATGGAAAAACGTTAATCGGTATGAATGGTGCCATTACGCTTGGTGGAACGGGTGTTAATCTTGAGCGTGCTCCTGAAGATGGGCTTGAGATTCGACCAGACACCTCTTTAGCGACGACCTGGGGCCAAGTCAAGTCAGAATCGTTTTGAACTTGAAACTCTCATGGGCTGCAAACACTTGACATAACAGGCTCGGTGTGGTTAGATGGAGAATTAAAAAAGGATTAATTCGGTAATTTTTTGTGAAAGTCCGGTGCGGTTAGGAAACCGCACCTACCGGGCCTGGGGCGAACTGGATTTTCATACTTCATAAACGGTGCTGATGGAATATAAAATTTTAGAGATGGTATTACAAGACTCTACATCAGGTTCAGTCTTTGAGTGCATAGGACGCGATGCCATCCTTTCATCAGGGGGGATCTCGTGGAAAGAGAAGACGATGTTCAACTGATTCAGAGAACCTTATCGGGAGACGATGCAGCATTTGGTATCTTGCTCCAAAGATACCAGAAAAGCGTGCACGCGCTCGTATGGCGGAAGCTCGGGGATTTTCACATTGCTGAAGATATTACGCAAGACACCTTCCTTCAAGCATATAAAAAACTCTCAACACTCAAGAATCATAATCAGTTTGCTGGATGGCTGTATGTCATCGCGGATCGACTTTGTATTGATTGGAGTCGGAAGAGAAGGCTCATAACGGAATCGCTGGAGGGCACACCTGTGGAAGAAGTTGAAAGATCCTCTTATATACATCACGTATCAGAAGCGCGAGAGACGGAACGCGCCGAGCGTCGCCGTGAACTCGTCAAACAGCTGCTCGCAAAGCTTCCAGAGAGCGAACGCACAGTGGTGACACTCTATTATCTCGGGGAGATGACTGCTAAAGAGATTGGTAAATTTTTAGGGGTGTCCGTGGGCACAATTAAAAGTAGGCTTCGTCGGGGTCGAAAGCGTTTGCAAGAGGACGAGGAACTGATGATCCAAGAAGTTTTCGGTGGCGTGCGAATACCGACAAGTTTGGGCGAGAACGTTATGCGACAGGTCGCTGACATGAAACCTACTCCGCCTCCGGCTGCTAAACCGTTCCTTCCATGGATGGCTTTAGGAGCGGCTGCGGTTTTGGTTGTCTTACTCCTCGGTGCGAGCAACCGGTACCTTACCCGTTTCCAGAAGCCGTACAGTTTTGAAGCACAATCTGAACCGACGATTGAAATCGTTGATGTCCCTATCATTCTTGATATAGCAACGAAACCCGCTGTGCGAAATCAGGTTGGACGGGATACGGGTCCGAATGAAACCAGCCGTGCTGGCACCCAAGTTTCTAATGTAACTTCAGCATCTGTTCCATCGGAGAATGCCACCCAGTTTTCTACAGCACAGTGGATGCAGGGAAACGGACCACCAGCGGGACCTGTCCGCAATATCTTCGCTGCGTCTGATGGGACCGTCTATGCTATTCTACAAACAGGGATATACAGATTAACGGCAGATGCGACTGCATGGACACGCGTTGACGCGAGTCTCCCGATTGGCGAATCTTTGATGCCGATGGCAGCGCATAGTGGTGGGCTTTATATTGTTGCTACTGACGAGATATTTACTTCGGACAACAGGGGAGAGACGTGGATAACACTGGGGCCCCGACCCAAGGGAGATGCTGTTGAACTTGTCATTACAGGTGCTGAAGAAGCGTCCAGTTCACAGGTGTCTATTGCGATGTATCTCGCCCTTAGAGATAGTGGGATTTTCCGATCCACAGATGGTGGTGCGCAATGGACCTCTCTTAACGACGGGTTGACAGGCGAAAAAATTTCCGCAGTGGCTGCTGTTGGAAAAACAGTGTTTGCTGCTACAGAGAACGGTCTCTACCGTCTCGATTCAGACATCTGGAAAAAACTGCCGTTGGATACATCCGGAGCCATCTGTTCCTTGGCAGTCTCAGGGAATAATGTTTATGCTGGAGTAGGGCACGAGTTTTTGGTGAGATTAACGCCAAGTGAAATGGACGAAGTCATGCGGGATAATAGGTGGCATTTTGCCAAAATTTTCCATTCAACTGACTTGGGCGCGTCGTGGACTGAAATATGGCATGAAAATCAATATCTTCCTACAGGTCCACCGGCGGGTATAACGGTTTTAGCGACTGGTAAGACACTCTTGGCATTGGGTCTCGTGCAATCTCGTTCAATAGATGGTGGACAAACTTGGACCGAACTTGGAAGCGACCTAAATTTTCGGCGGAGAAGCCGCCTTCCAGCTGTGATAGTAAACGAGAAAACGTGTTACAAAGCCAACATGTTCGGCATTCATCGCACGACTGACGGTGGTGCGTCATGGCATCTATTTATGAACGGGATGATGGGAACTGTTATAGTTGATATCGTCGCCTTTAACAATAGATTATACGCCCATAATGGCTATGAAGTTTATCAATCAACGGATGCGGGCGTGTCCTGGAAAATAGTTCCGACTGATAGACAAAAAGCTGGATTCAGTCCCTTCACTACCAGTGTGACCGTTGATTTAAAACTGATAGTTGTTGGCAACATTCTTTATTCTCTTTTAACTGGAGGCCCTACAGGAGCCAATGTCGGAATTTTCCGTTTATCTACCGATGGCGATAGTTTCATTTCCGTTCAAGGTGTCCCCATTTTCGATCGTTATAAACTTGCTGATGAAAAATATGAGTCAAAAGAGCGAGACTATCGTCACGTATCTCGTCTGAGAACTGAGACTGCTGCGGCGAGTCGTAATGTGTTTTATATAGAATACATAGGAGAACTTTTCAAATGGAAACTCGGTGATCCAGAGTGGACAAGCACTGGATTAATAGAGGATAATCATTCTGAGACATCCATCCAGGTATTCAAATTAGCGGTTTCAGGAGAGACCGTCTACGCTGGCAAATGGGATGGTCAGCTATTTCAATCGCTTGATGAAGGGGAGAGTTGGAGAGATGTCACACCAACCTTGCCGCTCCGTTTCACTCACTTTGAAGATGTAATCTTTGCAGGATCATCGGTTTATGTCGCAACAGATAATGGTGTCGTGACTTCGCGAACTGGGGAAAACTGGCGCGTGCTTACTGATGGAATGGGTACACGCGTCGTCATAGACAAATTTGCCGTGGATGGCACAACAGTTTATGGTGCAGGCAATGCTGGCAGTTATCGTTTGAATACGCGGGCACAGTGGGAACAGATTTCTTCGGAAGTGCCAAATACAATCAGTGAGCTCGTCATCGCTAACGATAAACTCTATAGTGCTACTGCTCTGATCAGTAGTGCTAAAAAGATGGGACTGTTTTACATCTCGCTTGAAGAGAATAAAAAGAAATAGCTGCAGACATCTTCTTGATAATAATTTTTGGAAAAAAGGGGTTTTTGATGTTTATTAGTTGTAAGTTTCTACTCAGTGCGGTGTTAGTGTTTAGTTTAGTTCTGCCTGTATTTTCTTTCGAGCCTTCGGGTGGTGTTTTGGTGCTTGACGGTGAGGATGACTATGCGATCCTCCCCCTTGCAGAATACGGCTATATTTTCCCAAAAAGTACCGATACGTTTACGGCTGAGGTGTGGTTCTATCCGAAAGCTGAACCGAAGCCATTAGAGTCAAATATCATTCTAAGTCAGCAAATTGTCTTCGGATTGACCGGAAATGAGGATAGGTGTCGGGGTAGGCTCGGTAAGAAGGATCAAGTTTGTTCTTATGGTTTAGCATATCTTGAAGGTGTAGCGAGAGGTGTTACAGGCATTGATGCTGTCATCAAAAGAGATCAATGGAACTACATGGCAGTCATTTTCACGGACAGCACGTTTTATTTGGCGTACAACGATCAGATTATTAACGGCGGAAAATTTGACATTATGAACGTCGTGGCTGCGGAGCTGCGTCTCCCTGAAGCGGTTAGAGATTTCTTTGTAGGCGGATATATTGAAGACTGGTTGATAACGAAAGATGAACAAGTGTTATCGCGAAAGACTTACTTTCATGGTGCGATTGATGCGATAAGGTTTTCAAATATTGCCCGGTATGATTTGCCCGGCGAGGAGGGGGTCTCGCCGTTTGATCCGCCGCATCGTTTCTTCACGGATGTACACACGTTGGCACTCTGGGATTTTAATGAGAAGGAAGGGGCAGATCGCTTCGAGGATACATCTGGGAATGGGAAAACGCTAATCGGTATGAATGGTGCTACTACGATTGGCGGGACGGGTGTCAATCTCGATCGTGATCCTGAAGGTGGACTTGAAATTCGTCCCGACACTTCTTTAACAACAATATGGGGTCAAATCAAATCGAAATAGTTTTAAGTTTGGACTTGAGGTCTTATGGCAACATTACTCCTGTATTTCCGCCGAGACTCAGAGCGTGTCAAACAAACTTTGGCAGCAATTAGTGAGCGTGATTGTGAACGTGCGAAAAACACGTAACCGTGGAAGGAAGATTTTTGATGTTTATTAACTTTAAATTGCTATCCAGTGTGGTATTATTGCTCGGTTTATTAGTTATACCTGTATTTTCTTTTCAGCCTTCAGGTGGTGTTTTGATGCTTGATGGCGAGGATGACTATGCGATACTACCATTTGCTGAACACGGTTATATTTTTCCAAGAGGGACCGATGAATTTACTGTTGAGGTATGGTTCTATCCGAAATCTGAACCAGAGTTAGGAAAGTCAAATATTATTCTAAGTCAGCAAGTTCGCTTCGGATTGCAGAGAGATAATAAGTGTAGGAGACTTCCGGTCAGTGAGAAGGGTGAAGTGTGTGCCTATGGTACAGCATATCTTGAAGGCGGAGGAGCGCACGGTCCCAGCCACATGAGTGTTCCCATCAAAAAGGATCAATGGAACTATCTGGCAGTCATTTTCAAGGACAGCACGTTGTATGTGGCATACAACGATCAAATCTTTCAAACACAGAAAGATGACCGTCTGAACGTCATAGTTGAGGATCTGGGTTTCCCTGAATGGTTTAAACATTTCTGTGTGGGCGGTTTTGCTAAAAAAGAATTAGTCCAACATATACCTTACTTTCATGGCGAAATTGATGCGATAAGGTTTTCAAACATCGCCCGGTATGATTTACCCGTCGAGGTGGGGACCTCGCCGTTTGATCCGCCGCACCGTTTCGAGAGTGATGCGCACACGTTGGCATTCTGGGATTTCAATGAGGAGGAGGGTGCAGATCGGTTTGAAGATGAATCAGGGAATGGGTATACCTTAATCGGCATGAACGGTGCTGCTACCAGTCGGGTGCTTGCTGTCAATCCTGCGAACACTTCTATAACCACGACATGGGGGCAAATCAAGTTGGAATCCAGAGACATTCCGTTTTCGGATTAACTGAAATTAGATTGTAAGGGTTGGGTAACCTATAAGAAACACCCAAGCAAAACACCCCTACTTGACTTTCTGATGTAACACGCGGATTTCCAAAATCTGCTTTCGCGTTTTTCATTGTCTATAAGGAGGCAAATTTTAATGAAAAGGTTTTACCCACTGATACTTACGATAGTCGTTGTTTTTACGTTGGTTGTTGGAACTTCACACTTGGCATTTGCGCAGGGAAAAGTTAATATTGACGACGGGCCTTTAAAAGAAGCAGATTGGTTCAAAGATCTCGACGCAGGCGCGTTGAGCGAATCCCACGCTGATAACAAAAACTGGATTACCAAGTGGTACGGCCCCGACGGAAATTATGAAAACAATGAAGGTTTCCAAAATTCAAGTAGAATAGACCTTATTGAGGAAGGCACCAAAGGTAAACTCACACAGCAGTCACTCTCAACCCTTAAAGGCTTAAAGAAGACCCAGACTCTTAAGATGGCATGGGACCGTGACCACGGTGGTACTCGAGATTGGACAGTTTTTGAACTGGATCCCGCGAGCCAAAACAATATGAACCGAGAGGGACCCACTGATAATATTGATACCTACGCTATATGTGTCGTTGCTGCGCCGAAAGATATAAAGGCGGTGATGTCGCCAGCACACGATGACCATGCCCAAATCTGGATTAATGGGAATAAGTGGTATAACAATCCAACTTGGACAGGCGGCGCGCAGGTCGTTAATTATAACATTGAAGTCAAACTGGAAAAAGGTGCTAATGTCGTTCTTTACCGGTGTGGCGAAACTGGCGGAGCTGCCTATCTCAATTTACATTTTGACGATAACACGCACAATGTCTGCAAAATCTATCCTGATAAATCGAAGGACCAGAAAGGTTTCTTTAGGGAGATTGCTGGTGGCCTTCCAGTTGATCCTACAGGAAAGGCGACAACAACTTGGGCAGATATTAAGCGGGATCGCTAAACAAAGAACCCTGCTGTATACATTTGCGGTAGGGACTTTAATGTTTAACCTAAGAAGGAGGGTTTCTGATGTATATTAACTTTAAGTTCCTACTAAGTGTACTCAGTGCGGTATTGTTGTTGAGTTTATTAGTTATGCCTGTATTTTCTTTTGAGCCTTCCGGGGGTGTTTTGATGTTGGATGGTGAGGATGACTATGCAATACTCCCTTTTGCGGAACATGGACATATTTTCCCTGAAGGCACCCATGCATTTACTGTTGAAATATGGTTCTATCCGAAAGCTGAACCCAAGGAAAAAGATAGAGACCTTATTCTGAATCAGCAAGTTTCCATCGGGTTGCAGGCAAGAGAGAAGTGTATACTCGGACAGAATCAACTTTGCAGTTATCGGCATGCATATCTTGCAGGAGACACAGCTCACGGACTTGCCGGAACTGATAGTCCACTCCAGAAGGATCAATGGAACTATATAGCAATCATTTTCAAGAACGGCACGCTTTGTCATGCGACCAACAACCGAATTAGTCAAGGCTGGAGACTTCCTCGTGTGGACAGGGTGAGATTGCATATCCGTAGACCTGAAAGAGTTCAAGATTTCGTCGTAGGCGGATATGGTGAGGATAAGTTTGTGGGTCCTAACGGTGGGTTGTTATACCAAGTGAGTAGTTTTCAAGGCGAAATTGATGCGATCAGGTTTTCAAATATCGCTCGGTATGATTGCGCCGCGCAGGGCCACAATCCGTTTGATCCACCACCTCGTTTTTTGAATGACGAACACACGTTAGCACTCTGGAATTTTAATGATAAGGAGGGTGCAGATCGGTTTGAAGATACGTCTGGGAATGGGAAGACGCTCATCGGTATGAATGGTGCTACTGTGGTTGATAGTAGAGGTATTGGTAATCTTGAGATTCGTCCCGACACTTCTTTAACAACGACATGGGGTCAAGTCAAGTCAGAATCGTTTTGAGATTCATAGAAAGATTTGAGAAGGAAACCTACAAAGATGAAAAATCTACGAAATCTGTCAATTTTTGCTTACCTTTTTCTGCTTGTTTTAATTCCGATACGTACTGAAGCGATTCCACCGCCTTCACCTGCGGGTGGGAACTATTTAGTTCTTGATGGGGTGGACGACCACGCCATTTTGGACTTTGAGACCTTCGGTATCCTCTTGCCGGAAGGCACAGATGAATTCACCTTTGAAGCGTGGATATATCTAACTACGCAGCCTAACCGAGATACACATCCCCTGATTCTCAGCCAACAGGTGCGGATGTATGTCTGGAACCATGGGCCCAACTTAGGTTTAAGACTCATGAGTGCAACGCACCTTCATCCTTTGCGTGGAGTGGCGTTTGGCATGGTACCGCCTTTTTCTTTATTCCTGAATCAATGGCATCACGTCGTCTTTCAGGCGGAAGGGGTACAGAGGGTGCTCATCATTAACGATGTCGTGCGCATCTCACAGGGAAGAACAATTCTCGCAGCCGACCTCTCACACGCCAAACATCCACGGGATTTTACAATCGGTGGATTTGGAGAGAAAATTGCGTCTGATTGGCACGGCGGTCATTTTTGGGGTCATTTTTCGGGCTATATTGATGAAGTCCGCATCTCAACGGTTGCGCGTTACAATACCGCCAAACGCGATTTCACGCCGCGTACAAAGTTCAAGGATGACGCAAAGACGATTGCGTTGTGGCATTTTGATGAAGCGAGCGGAACACGGGCGTTCTCAGATACATCGGGCAATGCCTACCATTTAATGGGTAAAAATGGTGCGCGGACCGATGGCACATTTGCAGTTGAAGCAGAAGGAAAACTTGCGACGCTATGGGGACGACTTAAAAAATAAGAGTTTCATGGTGCTTCTTCTATAGTGTTTTCTGTGGAAAGTGGATTAGAAAAATGCTTACGGTGAAACTTCCTCAATGCGAATCTGTTGGTTCGGTTTGATATTCTTGCGTGTGCTGATGGTACCGCTGGGCCATAGGACTTCAATTGTCTCGATAATGGGGTCCCCGTTTATGCCGAAGATGGCAGCGAGTTCGCTCTGTGAGCAGTAGCTGGAGCCGCTTTTGACGGTTCGCGTCTGTGTTCCTAACGCCGAGGTAATACGAATCTGTGCGCCGATGCCGTCTCGGTTGCTCGTTTTGCCGACAAGTTGTATCTTAATCCACGCCTTGCGGTTGCCGCCGTCGTTTCGGAAGAGATGCACCGGTCCGTTGGAGGTGGTAACGAGTAAATCCCAATCGCCGTCGTTGTCGATGTCGCCGTAGGCTGCGCCTCGCCCGACCATCGGTTTTGCCAAGTCGGTGCCGACTTTGTTGCGTACGTCAGTGAATTTGCCTTGCGAGTTGTTATGAAACAGGTGGGGGGGTTGTGCGTAGGTGACCTGATTCTGGATGGTGTTGATGTCGTTTTCGACATGTCCGTTAGCGGTGAAGATGTCGAGGTTGCCGTCGAGATCGAAGTCGAAGAAGAAGCATGCAAAGGTGAGTGTCAATAGCGTTGTGTTTCCAATATGTGCGGCAGGTGCCTCGTCGATGAAAAAGTCGCCATCATTGTGATAAAGATTGAGCATCTCGTTAGAGAAGTTACCGATGACGAGGCTTTCCCTGCCGATACGATCATAATCGGCGGCATCAACGCCCATTGCGCCGGTCGCGACACCACTTTCGTTATAGGCAATCCCAGTGAGCATCCCGCTTTCGATGAAGGTACCGTCACCGTTGTTTTGGTAGAGTTTGTTCGGTTGTGTGTCGTTCGCCTCGAAGATGTCGGGCAGTCCGTCGGCATTGTAATCGAAGATACAAACGCCGAGTGATTTACTGTTGTTGTCCTCAATCCGTGCGATGCGCGAGACATCAGCGAATGTCCCGTCCCCTCGATTCCTGAAGAGTTTGCTTGCCTGTCCTTGGTAGGATTCAGGGGTGCAATAGGATTTATTGATGCCATCGAGCGTACAGAACAGATCGGTCTCTCTGCTCCATTCGACGTAGTTTGCGACGTAGAGATCGAGGTGTCCGTCATTGTTGTAATCGAACCATGCGCAACTCGTACCGAAGCCGGGGTTATGGATGCCAGCTGCCTTTGTGGTGTCAATGAAAGTGCCATCACCACGATTTTGAAAGAGCCGATCGGTTTCAAGGCAGCTGATATAGATGTCTGAGTCGCCATCGTTGTCATAATCGGCGACGGCAGCACCCATGCCGTAAAGCGGTATAGCGAGCCCTGCGGTCTTAGTGACATCGGTGAAGGTGCCATCACGGTTATTTCGGTAGAGTGCCATCGTCTGCTGCTTTCCAGTTGGATTGCCTTCCCAATCTTTTCCATTGACGAGGAGGATATCCTGCCATCCGTCGGTGTCGTAGTCGATAAAGGCGCAACCTGAACCCATTGTTTCGGGGAGGTATTTCTTACCGAAAGCACCGGTATTGTGGACGAAATTGATGCCTGCTGCCTCTGTGATGTCGGTGAATTGGGGTAGGTTTTGTGCGCCAGCGTTAAAGGAAAAGAGCAGGCAGCAGTAGCAGAGAAGGAGCGTTTGTTTGATTTTTACACGGAGATCCAACGATCTTCCTCCCATGAGGTTTGAATAGCAGTTTGCACATCGGCGACAGCAGCGGCTTCTCGGAAACTTGGGTTGCCTTGTTGTCCTGCGTGAATAGCTTGTAGGAACTGATGAGCCTCGATTGTTTTCAAGTCGTCGTAGCCTAATCCGACACCGGGACCGGGGTTGAAATCGCTATGGAACGGATGGCTCGGACCGCTCAATATGCGCGTATATCCGTCTGGGAAACCGTCTTCAGCAGGTAGGGACACCTCAAGTTCATTCATCTGCTCGAAGTTCCAACGCAAGGCTCCGGCTGTGCCGTTTACCTCAAACGCCATCTCGCATTTGGGACCGTTAATAATCCGACATGCTTCCAGTGTGCCTCTGACACCATTTTCAAACCGGACGAGTGCACCGACATAGTCTTCGTTCGTAACGGCTTCCGTTTCGCCATCTCCACCGAGCGTGAAGTGGGTACCGGTGCCTGCTGTTACTACGGGACGTTCTGGGATAAATGTCTCTTGTTGTGCGATGACGCTATCAATACCGCCGACGATAAAATGTGCCATGTCAATAACGTGAGAAAGCAGGTCCCCCAGTGTTCCCAATCCGGCTATCTCTTTCTGAAACCGCCACGAAAGCACGGCTTGCGGATGGCTTGCGTAGCCAGCGAAAAATCTGCCACGATAATGGGTGAGTTTGCCGAGTTTGCCGTCTGAAATCAGTTGTTGTGCGTATTGGACGACGGGTGCCCATCTGTAGTTATAACCGACACACGTCAGGACACCTGCGCGACGCGCGGCGGCATAGATCGCCTTCGTTTCGGATGGATTCCGTCCAACTGGTTTCTCACAGAAAATGTGTTTTCCGGCTGCGGTGGCTGCCTCACCTATCTCAAGATGCATGTTGTTTGGCGCGGCGATGTTGACGAGCTGTACGTCTTTGTCTGCAATGACATCTCGGAAATCGGTAGTTGTGCGTTCAAATCCGAAACGTGATTTTGCCTCGGTTGTGCGCTCAACAACGTCATCTGCACAGATAATGAGTTTCGGATGGAGCGGAGCGTCGTGGAACCGGTCAGCAATCTGGCGATATGCGCGGGCGTGGGTCATCCCCATCCATCCCATGCCGATAATGCCGATGCCTATTGTGTGTTTGGTCTCCATTTTTCGTATGTGTACCCTTCGTCAATTATTTTTCAGATGTCCCCACGTAGTTGTGAGTTTAGCTTGCGGTTTGACGGAGAGTGTGGTGTTTCCCGGACCCCCATCATCAATGTTCTGACCTGTGATTTCAACGTCATCGAAGCGGACTTCTGCATTTGAAACGCCCACCCCAGTTTGCCCTGCTTCCAGGGGGTTGGCATCGAATACGGTGAACAATTTTTTATCGATATAGAATTCAATTTTACCGTTTCTACGAGTGATGGCAGTGAGTTGGTACCATCTATCTGTTTTTACTTCAAAATCAAATTCTCCGAGTGTGACCGGTCCGGCTGGAAATGGACGGAATTTCCTGATACTAATAAAGTTAAAGTCCCCAATGACACGAAAATAATAATGCTCATCAAGTAGTCCATCAAGTAACTCATTATTGTTAGCATGCATCACGATCCCGAAAGTCGCAGGTTCCTTTTTACTTTTCACTAATTTCGCTCGACAGGACACAGTGTAGTATTCCCATGTAGATTCACCCGTCAGCCACATAGCAAAACTTGATTCGCCCAATGATTCCGCGACAGCTTCACCTTTATCAACCCACCACTTTCCTGCTGCATTTTCCCAATCATCAACGATTTTCCATTCGGACATGTCGTTGTCCTCAAAACTATCTTTCCAAGTGCCTGCAAGTGCGAATTGGTTCAAAGCGATACTACAAACGACAAGTCCGGCAATGAGACATTTTTTAATCATGGTGTTTTCCTTTATTGTTTCATCAAGTTTGACTTTGAAGGTTGGACTGAGTTTACGCTTAATTTCAAAGTGGATAAAGCGTCATTGTCGTTCCATTTTCTTAATTTTTCCCCATGTGGTAGCGAGTTTGGTTCGCGGTTCCACGGGACGTGGTTTTCCGGGACCCCCATTGGGGATATTTGCACCTGTGATTTCGACATCATCAAAGTGTGCGCGTCCATCTGCGACAACAAGACCGGCTTGTCCACCTTTTAAGAGGTCTTCGTCAAGGGCGGTAAATACCTCATCGCCAATTTTAAATTCGAGTGTGCCATCTTCATAGATAGTGGCGGTCAGATCGTACCACGTATCGATTTCTGCTTCAAATTGGTAGGTAATGATGTTCCAATCGTCTTGAACTGCCTTTACAATTCGGACGGTGCCAAAAATATAATCGATAAAAAAGAGGTAGCGGCTATCCTCTTCGCCTCTATCGTGGAGTGTCAGTCCGATGGTTGGGGGTTCATCTTTGTCTTCCACGAGCTTTGCGCGACAGGAGACGGAGTAGTGTTTCCATGAGAGTTCGCCTGTTATCCAGAGGCTCATGAAGCCGGGTAAGAAGATTTCGCCGACGGCTTCACCTTCACTGACCCACCACTTTTCAACCTTTCGGTCGATATTAAAGATTTCCCATTCGCGGGTGTCTTTATCTTCAAAATCGTCGCGCCATGTGCCTGCAAAGCTGGGTTGCCATATCCCTATTGAAAAGCAGGCAAACGTAATAATTGCGATGATTGGTGTTAATTTTTTCATTGCTTTTCTCCTTGTGATTCAGTAATTATACATTGTCCGTTCGGATCTGCGTAGGGGCAAGAACAGCAATGATCTGTATTTTTATTATAAATGCCCCGCTGCAGTGCCGAAATTTTTTTCTGCCACTCTTCGGTAGTTTCCTGCAATTCTGATACGTTGAAATGCCTCTGTATACATTGGTCCTGTTCAGAAAAGAAGATATTTATCGTTAGTGTCGGTTGTTCTGGGTAACGTCGATGCAGAAGTAGGCTATAAAGTTCCATTTCTGGATGATCTGCGTCTGATGCCTGACCATTACCGGTTTCATAATTGATTACCTGCCAGCACCCAGTTTCATCTTTAAAGAGTCTATCAAACCTGCCACTAATAATATGTCCTTCAATATCCGCGTGGACCTGCTGATTGGTATGGTTTTTGGATGCCGAGAGCGCGGTTTCTCCAAGTTGCGAGTTAATGAAATTATTAGCAGATGTGTGAAGTGCCGTTGTTAATTTGCTCGTTTCTTGAAGATAATTCTCAGCGACTTGGTTAATAATCGTGTCGAGATTTGGCACATCTGATGGTCGTCTTATTCGCGCGAGGGTGCGGTGTATCGCATCGGTAAACTCGGTTTTATCCAAACCTGCTACGTCTTGCGCATCTGTCGGGATTTGTAATACATTTTCCAACTGATACCGCAGTGGACAACGGGCGTAGTTAGCAAGTTCAGCGACAGTGAAAGACGAAAAAGTCCCGTTTGGTTCTGGCATTGATGGCAGATCCTCTGGGAATTCGACGGGGGCTATTTCATCGGTAACCTCAGCCGCCGGAGCAATGTCTGCAGGTACCCGGGAAATTGGAATTTGAAGTTGAAAGCGTTGACGACTTGTACGGTCATCTACGAATACATCCTGTTCAATATCCAGATTCAATAAGTCGTTTTCTTTATTGATTTCGAGGTATGTGTGGAGCCATTCGAGCATTTGCTGCGGTTGGTCTTTGTCTGAGAGGGTCCCCGACAAAATAAGCCTATCCTGAGCGCGTGTTGCAGCGACATAAAACAATCGTTTCTTTTCAGCGGTATCTTTCTCACTTGACCGATTTTTCATGTGGGTAATGATTTCCGGTCCGGTTTTCTTGTACCCTTCATCTGGATTAAGCGGACTAAAGCCGATACCGAATACCTCATCAATAAAAGGTTCTCTGTCTGTTTGTCCACCTCGGTCGAGCCCTGGTATTATAACGATCGGGAATTGAAGCCCCTTGGCGGCGTGGATCGTCATAATTCGGACTGCGCCGGTACTTGCCTCGATAGGTGCCTGCCCCTCCAGGGGTTCCTCTGTAATTAAGATATTCAGAAATTCGATGAAGTCTGGAAGAGCTTGTTTGTTCTCATCTCCGTCAAAGTTTCTGGCAAGTTCTAAGAGTTTTTGATAGTTCGCCCAACGTTGTTCCGCTTGTCGCCCAATTTTCAATGTTCCGATCAATCCTGTTTCATTAACGATTGTTCCGATGAGTCGGTTTACAGGCATGCGATGTGCAAACTCACAATGCTTTCTTAAAATATCTATTGCCGTGCTGAGGTGGTTGGTAGGTCTTTGGTACTGCTGTGCTTTGTTCCAGAGACTTTCTTCGACTTGTAATGAAATTTCGTAGAGTTCGGTGTCAGAGATACCGAAAGCGGGACCGCGAAGTACGGCGGCGAGAGAAACCTGATTTTTTACCGGTTCGTTAAGGAAATTGAGATAGTTCCAGATATCATAGATTTCCTGACGTTGATAGAAACCGACACCACCTGTGGTGAGATAAGGGATGTCTGCTTCAAGTAGGGCGTGCTCGAGGTCAGGAAGATGTGTTCTGCTACGAATGAGAATTGCAATATCGCCATGCGCAATTGGACGTTCCAATTCCTCTCCATTATCGCCGCGCACCCACACGATTTTTCTGTTTGTTTTCATATTTTGGATGTGCTGTGCGATGAGGGCATATTCGTTTACTGCTTTCTCACCCTGTTTTCCAAGGAGGATTTCAATGCCGCCGTTTGAGGGGACAGGTCGGGCTTGGGTAAGGGCTTCATACGCCACCTCAAATTCAGTTTGAGTCCCGTCTTTCATCAAGGTATAGAAAAAATAATTGACGAATCCGACGGCATCACGCAGGGAACGAAAATTCTCTGTGAGGGAGATATCCTCGCCACCTATGTCAATGATTTTTTGCTTTATTTTCTCAAAGACACGGACATCAGCACCGCGGAACCCATAGATACTCTGTTTCGGGTCCCCCACGATAAAGAGGTTCGCGTCTTTGAGTTGGTTTGTCAGGAGCATTACCAATTCGTGCTGCAATTCATTTGTATCTTGGTATTCGTCTACCATATAGTATTTGTGTCGTTTGATCAATGCCTTCTGGATATCTTTGTTGTTGCAGAGCAAGTCACGGGTTTTTAGCTGCAGGTCGTTAAAATCAAGCGCACCTTGGGAGAGCTTTGCTGTTTCGTAGTCATTGAGGATTCGGGTGTATAGTGTAAGTAGGTCGCGAGTTGTACTAAGCAGAAAATTATCGTCCGTTCCGAGAGAAGGCGTATCTTTAATCTTCTTCGCAGCCGATACCAAAAAATTGATCTCGGTCTCAATACTTATTATCTCAACCTTGAGTCCTATAAAATCTCTTTTCGCAATGCTATTTTTTTCGGTGACAATCAAATACGCAATTTCCTTAAGCAAATTCAGCACTTCAAGCGAGTTTGGGCTTTGCGCAGATAGTGGTTCTAATTGCTGGGTCAAACTACTAACTATCTTTTTACGTTTGCCTGTCGCTACCTGTAGAACAACATTTAAGCATCGGACGAATTCGGGAACGTCAATTGATGGCATCAATTGTTCGAGAATCTGCTGTTGTAAGTTTTCGCGTATTTCTGTCTCGCTTCGGTTATCATAGATTTCCCGCATGAGTTGTGCTACTACATCACGTTGATTTATCATCGTGGAAAAGAAATCCACCAGTTTTTGCTGTCCTCCGTAGCGTTGTAGGAGACGAGTGAGTTCTTCGCGATGTGGATCACCAAGATTTGTAGCAATGTCTTTGAGCGTTTTCTTCAGAGTTCTCTGCAGTAAGAGTTTCTGATCAATACCGGATGTAATACTGAAGTTAGCCGGTACGTCGGCTTGGAAAGGAAATTCTTTTAGGATGCTTGAGCAGAAGGCGTGGATAGTTGAGATATGTGCCGAGTTCATCTCGTCACGAAAATGTTGAAGGGAATTGCTCTCTTCTGAGTCTTCATTTCCTTGTTGAGCGGACAAGCGTTTGATGACGCGATCCTTCATCTCCGCTGCGGCTTTATCTGTGAAAGTGATAGCAACAATTTCCCGCGGCGTGGCGTTACCCTCTCGTAGAATTTTGAGGTAACGTTCAACCAACACGGTAGTTTTTCCAGATCCAGCACCCGCGGTTACGCAGACGTGTTTATTTATGTTGAGGGCCTCTTGTTGACTTGGTGTTAATCTCATTTTCTTTCATCTCTTGCAGTGATTTTGTTTACGGCACGTCGGCGCGTGCCTATTACTTTTAATTGGGTAGTGGGATAATTGTTTCTGCGGATATTTTGATTTGCACAGTGTCTCCGGGTTTTTTTGTCTCGATACCGGGGTTATAATGCACGGCTTTGAGCGGGACATCTGCGGCTACCAGTTGGTATTCTTCTATCCTGCCTAAGTAGTTGACTGCGGTAATCTTCGCTGTTATCGTGTTTTCGGTGTGGTTATTCTCGTTGTTGCCAACGATGAGTGCTTCCGGACGAATTGAGCACTGCACCGGTGTTCCCTCGCTTAAGTCGTGATAAACAGTTTTGGAGTGAAGTGTTCCGACAGGTGTTTCGATTGTTGCACTCCCGTTCGATGTCTGCTGGACTTTACCAGAGATAAAGTTGGTTTCCCCGACGAAACTTGCCACAAAAGCGTTCTTTGGGAACTGATACACCTCGCGCGGTGTACCGACCTGAATGACAACGCCGTCCTGCATGATTGCCATCCGGTCCGCCATAGAGAGCGCATCGACTTGGTCGTGTGTAACATAGAACATTGTGATGTTCGTTCGATCGTGGATCTGTTTGATTTCGTCGCGCATCTGTTGTCGGAGTGCGGCATCAAGGTTGCTAATCGGTTCATCAAGAAGGAGAACGCTCGGTTCAATGACAAGGGCGCGGGCGAGTGCAATGCGCTGCTGTTGTCCGCCTGAAAGTGTGTTGACTGCGCGGTCGTGATAGTCTACCATCTGCACCATTTCTAAGGCGCGCGTAATCTTTTCGTCCCGTTCCGATTTGCCGAGTTTGCGGAGTGTGAGTCCGTATTCGATATTTTCGGCGACGGACATGTGGGGCCAGAGGGCATAGTTTTGGAATACCATCCCTGTATTACGTTGATGCGGCGGTACGTTGTTCACAACAGTGTCGTCAAACCGTAATTCGCCGGTGTCGGGTTTGTAGAACCCAGCGACGATACGCAGAAAGGTTGATTTACCGCATCCGGACGGGCCGAGAAGGAAGAAGAATTCGCCCTTCTCAATATTCAGGCTCACGTCATTGACTGCGATCGTTGTGTCAAATGCTTTTGTGACATGCGTTAATTGAACTGAAACTGCCATATTTTTAGCGATTGGGTTTTCGCTCCGATTCTTCAGGGTTTCTGATGTGCTTCAACAAAATTGGGTTAATTGCATGTTTTCTTATGCTATTCTAAACATTGATGTCTCGTTACAAGTTTGTTATGGATTGTGGTGCCGCCCGACACCAACTAAAAGTTTGTGCTACAAGTGGGAAATATATAACCAGAGATGGTATTATTTTTCCTTTTTCTTCTACGGTATGTCCTTTACACAACGAAAGCCGATGGTACTGCCAGATGAGAGATGGTACCACCGATCTGCGACACGAAGGTCCTCAGGACTCCCGCCCCAGCCGCCACCGCGTAGGATCCGGAAATTTTCGTTATCTGGTGCGATTTCTCTGCCGAAACGCGGATTATTTTCTGGACTCTGACTGTAGAATTCGCCGTTGTATTCGTCGAAACACCATTCCCAGGCATTCCCTACCATGTCGTATAAGTTATAGCCGTTTGGCGGGAAACTGCCGACGGGTGCCGCCCACTTCCATCTATCTGTTCCACCTGTGCCGCCGAAATTCGCGTCTGTATGTGTAATTATATCACCATTCGGGTATAATTTTCCAGTCAGATTTCCGCGTGCGGCGTATTCCCATTCTGCTTCAGTGGGTAACCGTTTATTTGCCCATGCAGCATAGGCGGCAACATCACGCCATTTTACATGGACGACAGGTGTGTCCGGGGCATTGAACCGCGGGTTATGCGACAGTGGTGGTTGAGGGTAGCCTGTACTTTCGACAAATTTTTGGTAACGTGCGTTCGTTACTTCATACTGGTCCATGTAAAATGCGTTGAGGGTAACAGTATGCACCGGTTGTTCGTCACTATCCCCGATCGTGGATCCCATCTGAAACGTACCTGCCGGAATCAAGACCATTGTGGCACCGTCGATCTCAGAAACGATTTCAGTTGCGTGTTCGGTGGTGGGTGAACCTTCATCGCGCTGCGCGCAGGCGGATATACTCACACAGACGATGCAGATGAGAAGGATGTCGGCAATCTTCATGGCATTTTGGCTATTTGTGTCGCGGCTTCAACGATCCACGCCTGTTCTCTTTCATAAACTGTACGGAGATCCAGCCAAAAAAGGCCGTCTTTGATTCTACCGATGATAGGGATTGTGGCGTTTCTGAACTGTGCAGCGAGTGTTTCAGCGGATGTCTCTGAAGGTTCAAGAACAAGCGCGACACTCGGTAGTGTTTCAACTGGAAGCGCACCACTCCCGATCTGACCGTAGGTTTCCGAGATCTGAATGTTGACTGTCTCCACCAAGATGTCTCGGAGTTGCGCTTTAAGTTTTTCTGCGACAGCGTGGAGTGTCTCTATAGGGCGGGTGTAGCGGTTGAGCATCGGAAATTGTTCGGCGGCGGTGGTGCTGTCAATGAGATAGCGTTGCAATGTTGCAGATAGACCGGCAATGATGAGTTTATCGACCCGAAGTGCCCGCATCATCGGGTTTTTACGCATCTTTTCGATCCATTCTGCTTTACCGACGATAATGCCTGCTTGTGGTCCACCGAGCAGCTTGTCGCCGCTGAAGGTAACAATATCGACACCACTTTCGATGCGTTCGCCGACAAGGGGTTCATGGGGAAGTCCATAGGCTGTCATATCAATAAGTGCGCCGCTGCCGAGGTCTTCCATTGTGGGGATGCCTTGCTGTGTACCGAGTTCCGTTATTTCTTCCATTGTCGGGGTTGATGTGAAACCGAGGATTTTGTAGTTGCTCGGATGTACTTTGAGCAATAGTCCTGTGTTCTCATTGATAGCCTCGGCGTAATCTCGGAGATGGGTTCGGTTTGTGGTGCCGACTTCTCGGAGTATCGCACCACTTGCCGCCATAACATCTGGGATACGAAATGCGCCACCGATTTCGATCAGTTCTCCACGTGAGACGATGACCTCTTTACCGCGTGCCACGGTCTGAAGTGCGAGTAGCACAGCAGCAGCGTTGTTATTGACGATCGTGGAAGCCTCACAGCCTGTCAATTGCTGTAGGAGCGGTTCGGTGATCCTGTCCCGATGTCCTCGGCTGCCTGTTTCGATGTCGTATTCAAGGTTAACGTAGTTTTGTGCGGCTTGCTGGATGGCTTCGCAGGCATCGTCGCTTAGCAAAGACCTGCCTAAGTTGGTATGTGTAACCGTGCCTGTTGCATTAACGACGGGACGCATGCGGGGTACTGTTTTCGCCGCAATTTTCTGGAGTGTCCGTTCGGCGTATTCCGTGTGTTCTGGGAGTTGTGTCTGATTTCCGCTGAGGATTTCGTTTCGGATGTCAGCAACAGCATCGCGCAGTGCTTCTGTGACGAGCGGGCGCGTGTAGGTGGTTTGCAAGTCGAGCATCTCCTGTGTGTTCAGGAGTTTTTCGATGGCGGGTAATTGCCGTAAGAGGTCTTTTGCGTGATCGTTGGTCAAAATGGTTTCCGAGGTATAGGGTTTTTAGGAGCATAGTGCTTTTAATACGATAGCATATTATAGGTGGATTGTCAAATACTATCAAAATAATGTTAAAATAAATTTGACATTTACCGTTTTTTGTGTTATTTTAAAATTAGTGAAGTGAAATCTAACCTCGTCGCTTAGATGTCTTATGCATCTCCTCCGGTCCTGATACACTTTCATCGGGAATCCTAAGGGTTAGTAATCTGAGTTTATCGGATTTTTCATAGGATATAGTTTTGTTCTCCTTCATGGAAAAGGAGCATTTCATGCGCAAAACTGAAAATGAACTTGTTTTTCCGTTAGATGATACGCCTCTTGAAGAAATACAACGTGTTAAGCAGTGTCTTGAATCTGCCGGTTTTTCCACTGCGGATCAAGAGTGGCTTGTTCGCGTTTTTAAACACCGCGACTGCTTTGGCGATCCGAGCCGTGAATCTGTATTCAGAAATGAATCTGCTCCGTTTGATGCCGAGTTAAAATCCGGTTTAAAGACTCTGTTAGAAGAATGGACTCAAGGCGAAAAGGACGGCCAAACCCGCCTGATGCTTCTTTTTAGTTCGATGCTTGAGTTTGGACCCGGAGGCATCGGAAGTCTGTCCCCCAATATTGAACTCAAGAAGTCAAAAGATGGATCGGGGGATATCCCTGAATGGATTAGCGCGTTCCAGAAACATGCAAAATTCAGCCCAGAGAGTTTGAAAAAACTGAGTAAAATTAGGTATCCACATAGCACTTCTTTAGATATTAATAAGCTGCTGCCATTTCTCTTTCCAGAAGGGGTACCTTTAGACAAGGTAGTCGATATAAATTTATTAAGCACGATTCGACCAGGCGGCTGGTCTAACAGTGATTTTAATGCTCCAACACAATTTGAACAACTTGAACGGTTTTATCCTTGGTTAATCTGGCGATTTCGGGCAAATGAAGAACGTCGCCAGATAGTCAGGTTAGACACGTTACAGCAAGACTTTTCTGAATTAGCAGATGCTCTTTTAGGCGATAGGATTTTTGGACTCCTAAACGATATTGGTTATGCATTGGGCGTGGCACTTGGCCCTGGGGCTTCTTTGAATGAAGGATGGCAGCATGTAGCAGATGAGTTGCTCCCATTTTTTAAGTTGCTGGATGCAAAGAAGCCTGAGTCAAATCAGGAACGCTCAACTTTGCTCAAAGCGTGGTGGCATTTAGCCACACATATTTTCAGTTGGGGTATGGGAGGGCTGGAACCAAAAGGAAGACTATCAGACGACTTGAAAAATAGGCTCGTTGAGAGTGCATCGGAGCATATCGGCCGCTTGCGACCTGTGCTTAGAGATACACCTGAAGTCTTTGAAGATAAAGATGTTCGCGATTTTTATCAAAAGGCTTTCTATGTACTGCTGGTTTTCGCCGCACCGTGGAAACGCTTGAAACCTTTATTATTAGCTTTCACAGGAATGAAGTCGCAAGCCGTTGCGTCCGATCTTGGATTTTGGAACGAGCCTGACCAAGAAAAACCCCCTCAACCGTATAGTCAAATCCCTTTATGGATTGGTACGTCAATGTACCCGCAGAACCTTAAGGATGAACTGAAGCGAGACATGCCCCTCCAAAAATTACGTGAGGAGTTTGCCAAGTTTTGTCTCGAACGACTGAAAACAAAAAAGGAAAGGAATAAAAAATCTGGTTTCGACAATGAGGATTTTATGGAACCACGTCCAGTGTGGCGGCGGTGTTATGTACAAGCACTGGCTGCATTGCGTGTTAATCCGGGTGGACGAGGACACCGGACACTTTTCTGGCTATTGAACAACGATCCTGATGAAATGGTTAAAGAACTTGCTAAGAAGGCACATAAACGGGTTCGACATCTGGATCGAGATAAACCCAATTTAGACGAAGGTGCATCGCCGCGTAGACCGCTGTTCGAGGCGTTTTGGTGGCTTCGACAGGCGCATCTCATAACGCTTGGCGTAGAAATTGATCAGGCAGGTGCAATGCGTACCCGCCGAAAAGAATTGCACCGGACACGGGAAAAAGATGATCGTTACGAGTGGAAAAGATAGCGTTATCCTAAAGCGATGCCTTCATCGAAAAAGGAAGTAAAAAATGGGAAAAAAGCGTGTTAATAATCGCGGACGGAACACTCAAGGCAATCGCGACAATCATGCTAATCAGCTGAATCCTAACAACGATACCTATTAGAAATCAAGAGGGCATGATAACAAACCTATCGAGAAAATAATGCACCCTCCACAAGGGAAAGATAGGGTTGATAAAGGAAAATCCATAATATTTGTTTATGAGGCAAACCTTTTTGTCAATCATTTCGTTTAATGAATTAAGACATCAAATTTTGTGAATCAATATTCACATTTTTAATTCGTTTCTGTGTTTAATGTTTATAGTAGAGCCCGTAATTATTTGCCCACCTTTTGAAGAGACGGGCAATAATGCAGGTCGCATTTGGGGTTTTTGCAAACGCTGAAATCCAATGCGAAGAAAGTGTTTCTTCAAGTACGCCGCAGAATTGCCCTACTACAAACACTGATCTGGTAAGGAATAAGTGTATAATTAATTTCAAAACCTACTATAATAAATTTTGATGCTATGTACACACTATGAAGGACTTAAGTGCCTCACTCTTAAGTGTACTATGGCAGCTTCTTCAGGACTTTGCAGATGGATACCAATATCCTTTGTAAGGTCATTATGCGATAGGAGTGAATATGATCTTCCAACCTCTCGGAGGTGCCAGTGAAGTTGGTGCTTCCTCCGCGTTAAGTAACATTGATGGATATCCAATTCTTGTAGATGCGGGTATCCGAATGAATCATGAGCATACGAACGGATCACCGTTGCCTGATTTTTCGGTGTTTGATAAGGTAGGCATGCCTGATGCAGTCCTCCTGACACACGCGCATACCGATCATACGGGTGCATTGCCTGACTTGCACAAGTGGCTACCGGCAGATGTGAAAATATATTGCACGGAAGCAACGAAGGCGATTATAGAAGTCTTATTAAAAGACAGTATAAAGATAATGCATCAAAAGGAAGAACAGACGGGTGAGGCCCCGCGGTATACGCCTGGCGATGTCGCTGCAGTATTGAAACGTATAGAAACTGTGCCATGGTCAGACCCCGTAGAGATCTGTCCAAGTGTGATAGCCCGGTGGACTCGCGCGGGGCACATCTTAGGTGCAGCGATGATTTACATTGAGGGAAAGTCTGAAACTCTCTTGATGACAGGTGATGTGTCTGTTACCAAACAGTTGACTATTCCGAGTGTAGATGTGCCTGCGTGGTGTTGTAAACCTGACGTGATGGTGATAGAGTCAACTTATGGTAATCGTCCGCACAAATTTAACCGCCGCGAAGAAGAGAAAAGACTCGCTGCGGCTGTAGCCAACACGGTTATTAAAGAAGAAGCTATAGTGTTAATCCCCGTCTTTGCTATCGGACGATCTCAGGAAGTCATCTTGATTCTGAAGCAGGCAATGGAAAGCGAACAAATCCCTAAGTTTCCTGTTTACGTTGATGGGATGGTCCGAGATGTTAATGCAATATACTCTGGATTTGCCGATGAGCTTCAACGTCCCTTGAGGCGTAAAGCGGAACAAGGTGAGTCTCTTTTTTATTCCGATGTGATAGAAGAGGTGCCACGCAATTATAAACCCGAAGATGTTTTAGCAGGGGGACCTTGTTGCATTGTGGCATCTTCAGGTATGTTGAACGGTGGTAAGTCAATCGTCTATGCGAAACAATTAGTCGCAAATCCAAGAAACCTGATTGCAATTACCGGGTATCAAGCTGAAGGCACTCCGGGACGCGCGTTAGAGGATTTAAGAGAGCGAAAAAACTCAGAAGACCGAGTGTGGTTTTTAGACGGTGAACGCTTTGATGTCAAATGCCGAGTGGAACGTTATTCGCTTTCAGCACATGCGGACAAAAATGAATTGATTGATTTGGTTCGCAAAGTAAGACCGCGTGAAAAACTGTTTCTTGTGCACGGTGTTACAGAAGCACGCAGAGCGTTATTTGGATCTGCCCGCAAACAGTTGGAAGTAAGTGTGAAACTTCCTGAAAACGGCGGGACCTATTTAATAAAAAAGCGGCTCGGTATTGCCAGCGGTAGGAGACACACTATGGAGAGAATCCTCTCTGAAGTCCACGCGCACCTCCTAAAGATGCGAAACAAAGGCCCATTCCACGTCCGGGAATTAGCCGCGTTCTGGTTCGGCAGTGAAGCAATCACGGCAGTAGTGGTCAAGTTCGTTGAATGGTGTTTGTCTTTGGATCGGGAGTTTTTCAGGCGTGGCTCTGACGATTTGTTTTACCTACGTTAATATGAGTTTCAAAATTATTGAAGTGCAAATTTATTTTTCAGATTTGGTGTAACTATTGGTGTGTTCGTGAATCCGTTGGCGTTCGCGGTTGACATTCGGATCGGCGCGGCGGGGGATGCCGGTGATTGCATCGACGGATTCGTCTGCTTTAAAACGTAAGTAGAGTTTCTGTGATTTCGCGGCGAGCGATGGGTTCTTGAGGGCGCGGTAACAACGCATCATGTTGTAGTGTGCGTCCAAATCTTCTGGGTCAACGGTGAGCGTTTTCTGGAATTCGGTTAACGCTGTTTCGTATTCGCGTTTTAGGAAGTGCATACGTCCGAGTTGGTTTCGGACACGGGTGTCGCGCGGAAATTGCGCGGCGGCGTGTTGGAGATGCTCAATCGCTGTGTCATAGTTGCCGTGTGTCTCCTGAACGAGCGCGTAAAAGTAGTGAACCTTCGCTCGATGGGGGCTTTCAGCTGACAAGGTCTTCTGAATTTCAAACGCTTTCTCAAGCATCGCTTCGGCACCCTGCATATCACCTTCTTCAATTCTGACTCTTGCCACATTGACCCACCCGTCGAGGTATCCCGGTTCGATCTCCGTTACCTTCAGGAATGCGGTTTCGGCGGCTTTCAGATCGCCTTGTAGGAGGAGTCCGATGCCGTAGTCGTTCCAGCGTTCACGTGTGTTTTCTGCTACTTCAGTGGACGGGAACCCAGGGACTGTGCCTACTACTTTTAGGGTTGCTGTAGCAGATGCCATCTCTGTAATCGGTAGATTTGGGATCGCCTTAATCTTTCCGGCGACATCTGAAGTATCACCTGTCCAGACCCATTTGCCATCATCGTAGCCTTTATCTACTTGGAAGTCGGTATCTTCTGGGTCGCGTACGCCTGCATAAGCCCATTGTGTATGCCACCAGTTGAATTTGCGGTAATTGAGTTTCGCTTTGATGGTGAGAATATCTCCGCAATCGGACGGGATTTCGAGTCTGTAGCGGACGGTATCAGCAGCACCGGGTGGGATTGTGTTTGAATAGAGGACTGTTCGCAGTGCCCAAGCGTTCCGTTTATTAATCAGGTTACCGTGTGCATCAAGCATATAGCCGCGGTAAAAATGCGCGCTCGGATCAACGGGACCGTTTCCATCAGGTGCAGCAATCCTGCCGTTCCAGAAGACGATCTTTCCGTTTTCATCAGTGGCTTTCACTTCCAACCAGATGTCGAACGCGTCAATCGTGCCAGTGGGGAAACGGTGTCCGACGCCGCGTGTACGCACCACAACATCGACCCGCGTGTTTTCATTTCGTGCAACTTCAACGCCATTGCTGGGGATCGGGGCACCATCTGCGAATAGGTCTAACGTTATCACTTCATCCTGCAAGAAATCTGTCACGGCTTTGAGTTGGTCTGGATGTTGGTTGACGAATGGAAGTGCCGTGTTCGCTGCGGGGAAACGGTGGTTGTGAACCTTGCCGTTGATATTTGCGGCATCTGTGGAATCGACAAGCGGCATGTGACAATCGACACACTTTTTCGCCGTTTCAGGATAGTAAAAAGACAACGCGCCTTGGTGGGAGACACCACTTTTCTGCCACTGATCGTAGTCGTTGAAACCGCGCACCCATCGGAAATTGTTGACCGGTTCATCGAGGTGCACTTTATGACACGTTGAACAGAATTCGGCGGTGTTTTGACGATGGAACGGTTTCAGGAAACTTTTTTTGTGCGGTTCTGGGTCGAGTCGGATGAGGTAGTTGTGCAGATTCCGAATGATCGGGTTATCACTGGCAGCGATGTCGTGGAGTGGTGGATATTTAATCACATATCCACTGTTACCCATCGTATCTTTGACGCGTTCGATGGAGTGGCACGCTGTGCAAGCGAGTCCGGCTTGTGCGGCAGGTGTATGAAGATTCTCGCGGATAGGTTTGTCCATTACACCGTTGAGTAGAATCGCTGGGTCGTGGCAGCCGCCACACCACTTAGACGGCTGGATGCCGTTGACCTCCTGCATATAGATAATCGACTTACGATACCATTGGTTGTTGAAAGAGGAGAAGTGATGGGCGGATTCGTTCCACTGCTGATAGATGTCTGGGTGGCACCCTTTTGCGGCACAGGTTTCTGATGTGAGAAAGAAATCGGTCGGGATTAAGGCACCTGTTTCTGTTTCGACGGATGCGGGGAAAAAATGACCGGTTGTGCCACCGCCTTCTTCGTACATGCTCGTAGGTGGGAGCGCAGGGTTTTCGACGAGATACCTTTCATTCGGGAGGTAGTGTTGCGCGAGTTTCGCGCCAATAGGGAAAATAACGACAATAGCCAGTACGCCTACTGTTATTTTTCGCAACAGTGGCGTGAGAAGTTCGGTACTTCTTAGTAGGTAAATGCAGAAAAGGAGGCACCCCGCGCTTACACTGACAATGTGTGTGATGAGAAGCCACCGGTAGGGGGTTGTCGCACCGACGATCATCAGATAGACACCAGTGATGATACCAACGGTTATCCCGATACCCCCCAATTGTCCGAGTGTTGCGGTGCTTTGCTTCTGAATATGGGCTTGCGAGCGGTGTCCTAAATGCTTATAGACATAGATGCAGAACGGGAGTATCAGGACGATACCGAGTCCAATGTGGAGTAGGACGTTGAAGATATAAAAGAGCGTCGGTTCGCCGAAGCTGAACAGGTACGCGCTGTTGAGTAGTAGAATAAGAAAGGTAGCTAAAGAGAGTTTCCGCATTTTTAAACTGTTAGTGAATTGAACGATTAATAATACATATTTGATCGGCGTGCTCGCAAAGCGCGCCTACCAGGGGAGATCTACACCTTTCTATATTGTATCACATTTTTCTATGAACTGCTATGCAAATATAAATGGCGAGGTTGGGTAACCTCGCCAGTGAGAGAGTTTAGGTCAATCTTGTTGGATCAATTATCGGTCTTTGATGAGTCTTATACCTTTGAAGTGTATTTCATCGTACCATTGGCGAAATTCTTCTGGGGACAATTTCTTGTCTTCCGTACCTACCTGAATCGTGGCGTTGTCGGGGAGGTCAACGGTGAATACTTCAAGTGGTATCTCGTGATTCACTATGAAGTTCTGTGTCTCTATGATAGCCCGGTTGATGAGGTGTTCCTCGCCATCGGCATCGATCCAGAATGTTTCTGCAATTCCATTTGTGACAAACCATGCGTCTTCACCGTATAGTCCATAGGAGAGTCTAATGCGTCTGACAGCGGGTGTGCCTTTCTTGATCTGCCCATCTGCGGAGTCTGCCGCACTTAGAAAGCGGTTTTCATATTGCAAATAGCGCAGACCCAACTCAGGCGAAACCCAAATTCTTTCAAAACTACCGCCTTGTTGGTCTGGCTGTTTTGCTTCGAGGACATAACACGGGAAACCGTTGAAAAACTCGGATTTTAGGATACGGAAGTTTTGTTCTTTCAGATAGGTCGGTAAGGCCCGTCCATCAATGCTGTGGAGCCATCGCCTTGGATCCACCCAGTCTCTTGAGGCATCTAATTTGATCTCTGTTTGGCTTTTTAATGGCAAATTTTCGGCTTGCAAACTACGCCGAAAAAAATAGTTCGGTTCCTCTGTTTTAGTGTATGTTATCTCTAAAGTGCCGCTTGGCGATGAAATAAGCGTTACTCTCGGCGTTTGCGTATTATTGGAGAAGCCTTCTTTAAAGTCCATGCGTGTATGCCATGGATCGAACGTGAGACGTGCCTTCCAAGTGCGATAGGCATCAGGCGTTCCGGGTTGTCTAAAGACATATAGACATTCACCCTCGCCGGATAGCGCGGCTCCGTCATAATTCCGCATGCCGAGTAGAATCATATTAAAATCGTTTTCAGCATCTATGGCGTTCTGTGGTAAGACAGGCAGTGAATCTTTTTGTTGTGCGAATGCGGTCGTGAAACACACGAAGGAAACAAGACCGAAAATTACGTAATGCATCGTCTTGGAGTTCAATAAAAGAAACATTGTTTTCTCCTAATCTCTCTTAAGGACGTTTATTGAAATGTTCCGTTATAAGTAACCTGCATCGGTAGCGGTTCTGTTAGTTCGGAGATCCATCCCCCGGGGAGTAGCGGATTATCTCCGCCTGTTACCTTCAAATATGAGACATAGCGTGGAATTTTCTGACGGGACGCTTCGTGGAAAAGCCGCTTTATCTCTGCCCATGTCTCGTCGCGCCAAGCGGCGAGTTCGGGTGATTTTTTTTCTATTCCATCCGTACTTGTCAAATCGGTGTAGAGTTCCACAGCTTTGGTTAGGTTCGTGTGGATTGCTTCCTCAAGCACAGGGATTTTCTCTTTGATTTCAGCGAGCGTTAACCCGAAGAAACGTTCCTCTTCGGACACAGCACCAGTTTCAGTTTCTACATCAGCGGATAGAGTGCTTTCTTCGGTCTGTACTTCCACCTCGGAAAATTGTGTATCTACTGGGGTAAAGTTTCCAAAGTCTGTCGGGGTATCGGAATCCGCGGAGTCAGAAACAATCTCTGGTTCATTTGCATCCTCGGCTGCTTGAACTTTCAGTTTTGCTGAAGGTTGAGACTTAACGCTCCGTTCTGGTGTAACAGTTTTGTATATCTTTATTGTTTCTTGCGGCTGATTTGCCTTGTGGATTAGAATACCGAGGAGTATCGCCACACCGCAGAGTAAAACACCACCCCAAAATAGTTTCGATTTAAACATGATAAACGCGCCTTAGTGTTGGACAGATGACATAAATAAATTCTGTGTTGGTCGTAGGATTTATGTCTGGATGGGAGCTGCGGTTATTTTATTCAACAACTCCGGCAAAGTCAAGAAGTATTTGGCTATCAGTCGTCAGCAGTCGGCTATCAGTTTTGGCATTTGGTTAGTAGAATCAGGGTTCACGGGGTTAGAGAGTTATAGGCATTGCTTGATTGATAGTTATCTGTTATAGCGTTGCTGAAACAATCAGATTTCCTACTGTTTCCCGTACCGCTTGAAGAATTCTGCCTTTGACAATTTCTGTTTTTCACGATTCACTTTAATCATTGCATCGTCAGGAATATCAACGGTAAACGTTTCCGGTGATATGTCGTGATTGATTTTGAAATTCTTTATATCCAGTTTCTGTCCGGAAATTATAGGATCCTGTGGCTTAAAGTCGACCCAAGCGTATTCATCAAAAACTACTTTAGGGAACCATATCTCTCCGTATTGCTGATAAGAGATTGTTGTTTGAAAGACGGTGAGTGCCTCCATCGGCACCTCGCTGTCAAGTGCATCTACTGGGCGAGGGAATTGACTTTCGTGTTTTAGGTATCGGAATCCTTGATCGGGTGCGATCCAAATCTTTTCGGTGCTATCTCCATCTTTTGCCTCCAAAACATAACAGAGACTATCGTTGAAAACCTCGCGGCCTATGATCTGGAAGTTTTTACTTTCAAGGTGGGTTGCTAAATTTTTGCTTCTCAAGGTGAGCCACCGTCTCGGATCCACATCATGCCAAGGATTGATGAGTCGTGGAGATTCTTCTGTGTTAAAGGAGTAGTCGGGTTTTCTGTTTTTGTGAGGAACTATCTCCCATCTTCCATTCGGCGTAAGAATAGTCGTTTTTCCGTGTGAATGGAAAGGTGTTTCTTCCGAATCGAAACGTGTCTTTTCCGTATTGAAGGCAATGGTACCGGTAATAATAGCGGTGTCAGAATCGACGAACGGAGGTACGCCAAGTGTATAAACGACTTCCCCTTCACCGGATTTGAGCAAGGCGTCATGATGTTTGATAGCTGCTAAAAGTGCTTTGAGGTCAAGTTCATCTTCTGCTATATTTTGCTGCCGTGTTTCCTGTGCAAGTGCTGTTGTGAGACCTACGAAAAACACAATGCAGAGAATTGGGAAACGATATGATTTCAGATTTAAAAACGACACTGTTTTTCTCCTTGGTTCAGTTTTCATTTTCGGTGCTCTTAGTCCTGTCTTCCTGATCAGATTCATTGAATGTTACATCGGGGGTGACCCGCATCGGGAGGGGTTCCATCAGTGCATAGATCCATCCGCCGGGGAGTACCGGATCTTTCTCCACACCTGTCACTCTTAAATAAGACCTATATCTCAGAATTTTTCCGGTGTTAGCGACATCGTGGAACAGTCGTTGCACCTCTTTCCAAGTTTCGTCGCGCCATGTGGCAATTCGGGAGGACATACCTGCTGTTCCATCTGTGTTTCGTAGTTGGGTGTAGAGTGCCGAGGCTTTGATGAGATTCGTCCGGATTTCTTTCTCAAGATCGGGGATTTCCGCTTCAATTTCAGCGAGCGTTAACCCAAAGAACCGTTTTTCGGATTGTGGAATGCTTGGGGTTTCAGCATCAACAGACGTGCTTGTCCGGTTGTTCTTATTAGGGACAATGGTCTTTCCAAACTGGTTTCGCAGTGCCAATTTCGCATCAATATCAAGGACAATAGGTGCATCGACGATTTCAATCGTTGGTTCAAATTCTGCCTCGAAACTGTACGGTTTCTGATAGTGAGCGAGGTATTGATTCCCCACGCCGAGTCCCAATATAATTAGAACAGCGGCTGTGCCGAGAGCCGCCCATGGCACCAAAGGTTTCCCAACGGGTGTTGGGGGTGTCGGTTTTATGTTGGCAACTTGTTGGGCGATGTTCTCCATAAGGTTAACAGGTAGTTGGACGCTACCGAGCATCTCCTGAATCAAGAGTTCTTCTCTCTCCTGTAGACGCGCTCGCGCGCGGCGCAGCCGACTATTAATCGTATTCGCTGAGACACCTAAAAATTTGCTAATTTCCTTTATGGTCATTTCACCGAGATAATGGAGAGTTACTACTGTGCGTTCACTTTCTGGTAGTTTCTGCAGAAGTTTTTTGACGATTTCGTGGTGATGCTCGGTAGTTTCTATTTCCCGTCGCTCGGATACATAACGTTTGTAAGAAGCGTTCTCTATCTCTGCCATAGATGTCCCCTCCAGTGATTGCGTCGGAAGTTTCTTCTTTTGGAGCCACCTGTTGCAGAGGTTAGTCGCAATGACATAAAGCCACCCTGCAAACTGATTGGGATTTCTCAAGGTCGCGAGTTTCTTATATGCCTGAAGAAAAGTATCTTGGGTAATTTCTTCGGCGAAGTGAAAGTCACCAATCTTGCGCCACGCAAGCGCGTGAACGCTCTTTTGATACTTCCCGACTAAGGTCGTGAATGCTTCGTCGTCGCCTAACAAGATACTATGAATCAGTTGCACATCGTCCTTTTCCATCAGGGTTCTCCATCATTACATTTTCTTTTTCCGTGTCGCGCCGCGCTATGGTTAATTATTAAAGATACAATTTTGGGGCAGAAATTGTGCATAATTTTTAGAAAAAACGAAAAAATCTGAATTTTTGTCTAAAAACTATTTGCAATTATTGATAAAGGTGGGAAATTTGAAAAGTGGACGTGGATATGGCATAGGAAATAGCGGAGTTTCATCTCAAACCTCTATCAGATTTAATGTGTCCCCATATTGAAGTTAACTTCTTATTTGGATGAACCGCCAAGCCCTGAAATGTAGATTGCCACGATGGAGAATGTCCTACAGCGATAAACTCCGAGTTACGACCATCTGCATCCATTACTCTTCAAGATTGTAATGTGAGGAAAATTGCGAGTTTTCTTACTGAAGTGTGTAGAATTCAACGGTGTGTATCTGTCCTTTGCCTGTCATGGATTTTTGTATGATCCGAATGGCATCTGTATTTGCAACCATCGTAATTTCAAGCGGGAAGGTAACAGTGTCTTTAATCTTTTTAATCTCCTTCCAATTGAATTCACCATCCCGCGCGTAAATATCTATATTTTGAACCTTTCCTTCACCAAGGATAATAACAGTTTGTTGGACGATGGCCGTGTGTAACAGATTGCTGAAACCTACTTGTGAATTATCCAGCGGTGTAGCCGCCATCGATCGGTAGGGCGATGCCTGTGACGAATGCGGATTCATCGGAGGCAAGGTATAAGGCACCATAGGCGATTTCTTCGGGCTGCGCGAGTCGGCGCATCGGGTGTTTATCGGCAAGCACCTGATATTCCGCTGGTGTCTGGATGACCCCGGCGACTAACGGTGTCTCAACGAAACCTGGACAGATGCAGTTGACTCGGATGTTATCTTCGGCATAATCGAGTGCCATCCCGCGGGTGAGATTCGTCACACCGCCTTTGGAGGCGACATACGCTGCCCGCACGTCCGCACCCACGATCCCGTAGATAGAGGACAGGTTGATGATAGAGCCGCCGCCGTTTTCCTGCATGGCGGGGATCGCTGCTTTGGCAGCGAGGTAAACACCGGTGAGGTTGACATCTAAACAACGATGCCAGTCTGCTTCTGGTAAGTCACCGACAGAAAGGCGCATTGCGATGCCGGCACTGCTCAAGAGAATATCCAGTTTTCCGTATCTGCTGACGGTTTCCTGTACCATCCCTTCTGTGTTGTCTGAAATTGTCACGTCGGTTTGGACGTAGGTTGCTTCGTTGCCTGCGTCTCGGATGTCAGCGACAGTTTGGTTCGCGCCCTTTTCATCGATGTCCGCCACGACCACCTTTGCCCCGTGTTCAGCGAACAGGATTGCTGTGGCTTTTCCGATGCCGGATGCGGCACCTGTTGTAATGGCTACTTTGTTTTTAAGTCGCATAAGTTTAATAGTAAGGTTTTCATCAATTCCGTAAATGACAGTTGTCCATCAAGAAGCGTCTGTAATCCTGAAAACTTGGTTCAGAGGATTAGGGTAGGACATTGTCCAGCCAGATCATTCGTTGGGAAACGCCATCTGTCCTTGATAACCACAGTCTAAACGAAAACCGGTTTTCGACAACGGAGAAAACCGAGCAGAAACCCCATAGTTTAAAGTCCCTTTTCTGTCCATTCTGCCGGGTTCACTTCTGGTTCACCGATTTGGTTTCTGAGCACACCGATATTCTCGATTTCAAGTTCAACAATGTCACCCGGTTGAATCCAGCGGTCGAGTTCCCATCCGCACCCATTTCCAACGGTGCCGGACCCTAAAAATTCACCCGGATGCAGCGTCTCTGATTGTGAGACAAACGAAATCATTTCAGCGAAGGAGTAATACATATCCGATGTATTGCCGTCTGCCCAGACCTCGCCGTTGATTCTGGCAATCATTCGGAGGTTGTAGGGATCACGGATTTCATCAGGCGTGGCGAGACAGGGTCCCATGATGTTGCTGTTGTCAAAGTCCTTCCCTTTGGCGGGACCGAGTGCCAGCGTCATGTGCCGGAACTGGATGTCGCGTGCGCTGATGTCGTTGTAAATGGTATAACCGGCGATGTACTCGGGTGCTTCCTCTATGGAGATATTTTTGCCGGTTTTGCCGATGTAGACCCCCCATTCCAGTTCAAAGTCGAGTTTTTCTGTGTAGTTGGGCCACGTAACAACGGCTTCGTGCCCGGCAATAGAGGATGGACTGGTACTGCCGCGGTAATAGTTGGGTAGTTTGAACCACTCCGGGGAGATCTCTTTACCTGTGATACGTGAGGCAGCATCCATGTGGGTCTTAAATACGCCGAAATCCCGCAGGCTTGCTGGGCGTGGAAATGGTGCGAGCAGTTGCACGTCGGCAACAGGGAAGCTGCTGTCAGCTGTCTGGTCGATATGTTTTTGCGCGTCAGCGATGCGATTCTGTTCAAAGAATTCGTACATGTCTGAGGCAACTGCCGTGAGGTCAACAATTTGGTCGCCAGTAATCCATGCCCCGAGTCTTGGTGTCGAGTCTGTCGATTTGGTTTGAAAGGTAACGAGTTTCATAGGTCTTATTTTTCAGACGATCGCGGCTCCTTATTAAAGTGATTTCGTGGTGTTGATTATACGATAGATGCGTTTAGAAATCAATTCTTTTTTAAATTTTCTTGCGTGTGCGATGCAGGTATGGCATAATTAACGCTATATATTTACCTGTATCACTGTGTGTTCCTGTTATGAACATATCCAAACAGAAAAGGGACGATCATGGTTACCCGTCAAGAGATTCAAGCGACATGTGATGACATCGTGCGCGAGTTCTCGCCGCTACAGGTTGTTCTCTTTGGCTCTTATGCGTATGGCACGCCTACAGAGTCTTCTGATGTTGATTTGTTGGTCGTCATGCCGGTGCTGAAATCCGAAGCCCGCCGGCAAGAGATAGAGATTCGGCAGCGTCTCGCGCGTCCTTTCCGCCTGCATGTGCTTGTGCATTCGCCTGAAGACCTGGCATATCGTCTCGTGTATAACGATTGGTTTCTCCGAGAGATTACTGAAAAGGGCGAGGTGCTTTATGAAACTCCTAATTTTTTCTTGAGACCGGTAAAGAAGGAAGAAGACGCGATGAATCCATTGACAGAGGAATGGGTGCAGAAAGCTGAAGGCGATTATACTGTCGCACAGCAATCCGCGCAGGGACAGAATCCAGTAAATGATGTTATCTGCTTCCTGACTCAGCAGTGTGTTGAAAAGTATCTAAAGGCGTGGCTTCAAGAGGCGAATATCCCGTTTCCGAGGACCCACGATTTACAAGAGTTATTGAACCTGATAGTCCGGACGCTACCTGCTTGGGATGCGTGGCGGGAAGATTTTTCAAAGTTGTCGGAACACGCCGTTGATCCGCGCTATCCTGGAAAATTCGCGACTGCCGACGAAACAGCACATGCGATGCGGATCTGCGATGAGGTGCGGCGATCGGTTCGCGAACAGTTGAAACTACCGCTTGACGTACGGGATAGTTAAGGAAGTTTCGGCTTTGTTCGTAGTTGTAGCGCAAAGGGGGCTATGCCGTTAAAGACAAGAACAGTTCCTCCAAAGACACTTCAGTCGTGTGCATTTCAAGCAATCGCCATCCACGTCCGACGATGGTTTCTGCTACTTCTGCCCGAATATCAGTTGTGGGTGTGTAATGAAGGTGGAACGCCGCTGTGTCCGCTGTATTGGCACCGGTTTGTTCAACCCGAATTACGTCGGGGATATCCGTGAGTATAGCGAGTATCTCGTCAGCCGGCGCGCCTGCGATCTGAAGCGATAACGTTAAAGTTGTTACCGGTACGCTTTCCGTATTGTTCTGTTTAGATACGGCGCGCCCGCC
This sequence comes from Candidatus Poribacteria bacterium, assembly GCA_026706025.1. Classification (NCBI taxonomy): domain Bacteria; phylum Candidatus Poribacteria; species Candidatus Poribacteria bacterium. The sequence continues at coordinate 69,022 of JAPOZO010000089.1, read as the reverse complement.
GTCTAACTGAACATCGCCCGTAATTTCGCCCCTACTGATGATAATTAACCGTTCACATGTCATACTTGCTTCAGGTAAGATGTGGGTGCTGAACAGGATTGTTCGCTCTTTACCGAGTGCCTTGATTAATTCTCGGATTTCGACGATTTGCCGTGGATCCAACCCAGAGGTGGGTTCATCGAGGATTAAAACATCTGGCTCATGGATAAGTGCTTGTGCCAAACCTACACGTTGCCGGAAACCGCGAGACAATTGCCCTATAATCTGATGCCTACGCTCGGTGAGTCCACACGCCTCAATTGCGTTATCCAACCGTGCTTTGATATTGCTTCGAGGGACGCTTCGGATTTTTGCCATGTACTTCAGATATTTCGTCACCGTCATTTCTGGATAGAGCGGCACGTTTTCTGGGAGATAGCCGATGCGTTTGCGAACCTCTCTCGATTCTTTGAAAACGTCATACCCAGCGATGGTAACGCGTCCGCTACTCGCTGGCATGAAGCAGGTAAGGATTCGCATTGTTGTGGTTTTCCCAGCACCGTTGGGACCGAGAAATCCAACGATTTGTCCCTTATCTACTTGAAAGGAGATGTCTTTGAGGGCTTGGAAGGGACCGTAATTTTTTCTGATATTTTGGACTTCAATCATTTTAATAGTTGTCAGTTTTCGGTTATCAGTTATCAGTTAAAGAGATATCTGATAATTATTAACAAGGTTAGAGGTTCCGCGGGATGCTGAAATTTAGGTCCCGATCTCTGCCCAATAGATACGGATTGTTATCCGGTTGAACCGCTTCCGATTCGGCAAGGGCTTCCGGCAGATCAACTGTCACGGAATTCACCTCAACTCTATCCGGGTAGACTATGACTTGCTTCCACATCATCGGATAACAGATAATACCGGCGGAGACGATACACAACATACCTTGTTCTCTGAAAACGCGATTGAGATGCAAGTGTCCACAAAAGAATGCCAGAATCTGTTTGTCAAAAGGTGAAATGATTTCAAGGACTTCTGCAGAGTTAGCAACTCTTGAACCAATACCTTGAAATTCGACGCTTGGAAAAGGGAGTTGGTGCGAGAATATGAAAACCTCTTCCTCGTAATCTCGTGCCCGCTTCAATTCACGTTCTGCCCATGCCAATTGATTGGTGCTGATATACCCGTGTGTCATATCTTCCGGTACTTCCTGTGAATCGAGGAGAATAAACCGAATATTTTCGTGCACAAAGCTGACGGAACCCATGCCGTTGATACCAAAGCGTGCCAAGTAAGCATCTTTAGAGCCGGTCTCCGGATGCAGATCATGGTTGCCCGGGATGTAATAGCAAGGCGCATTTATGCGCTGACCGAGTTCTTGTGCACTATCAAGCGCAGCTTCGTAATCCGCCGCGGACATCTCAAAGCTGTTGCCACCACATACGAGATCTCCACCGTGAATCACAAATGCTGGATCGAAAGCGTTCAGTTGTTCAACCAATTTTTCATAGAGCGCGAGACTGTTTTTTTGCTGTTGTAGTCCGCCCGCGAAGTTCCTCGGGGCGTTTAAATAAAGATGTGTATCCGTAATAAAGGCAAATTTAAAAAGAATCATAAAACATCTCGTTTATCTGATTTCGATGTCAAAACCGAATCCTTTAGGTGCAATCTTCTGCATGCGTATGATAAGTATAATAACAACAGTACATGCTAAATTGTCAGCGTCAGTATCCAGTGTTATTTGGATGGCAGGACACGTGTTGGGTCACACATGATAACGCGCCTGTCATAACTAATATTATAATGATACCGCATTTTCATAGGAACGTCCAATTAAAGTATCAGTAGATAGACATTAGAGCGGATTAGACTAACCCAGGTTGCTACTAATGGATTTTAGGCGTTTCGACACGATTTTTGGATGCTTCCGCCATCCCGGAGGAGTGCTATTGCTTCGCAGTGAGAATAAATAGGTGACAACTTGCGTTAGAATGGATTAGCATAGAAAGCTTCTTGTAGTTGCTAACCCCTTCCGAGTAAGGAGTAGAATCTGTCTCGCCAATAGAAGTATATCCGCGATTTCAGGGACGCGCATGTTTGGTTAGAATTGCAACGTAAGTCGGTGTGTTGGCTGCGTCAATGTAGCATTCAACTTGCCACGGTGTTCCATCAAGGATGTCTTCCATTTCCGGCTTTGAAACAAACAGGTAGTCAAACCACGGCGTGGCGAATTGTTTGTATCGAATCCGTAATCTCAACTGTCCACTCATCCTCCCTCTATCTCGGTTAAATTGATGGTAGGAGAGATGCCCAGGTTCCGTTGTTTGATAGGGATCCATTGTTTCAGCGATAATCTTTGCGGTTTCGCTTGTCATAGCAGCGAAGCGTCTCAATAGCCACTTTGCTCTCTTATAGTTGCCGACGAGTCCAAAGTTGTGTCCCATCATGAGAATGGTGTCAAACGTCCCGATTTTGGAATTGAGTTGCGTGATGGACGTAACAACACCATTTTTAAGCCCACGGCGTTGGCAGGTGTCGATTGCCAGTGGCGAGTTATCAGTGCCTAAGACATGGTATCCTTGTTTCTGCAGATAAAGACAGTGCCGTCCTGCACCGCAACCGATATCTAAGACGTGCCCTGTAGCATATCCTATTGCGTGTTTTTGGTGTTCAGCCCAGTCCTCATATTCAGCGAAATAGTTGCGAAGTCCCTCGCGATTTGTATTAATAAGCCCGTCTTCTCTCTCTACAATTTCAATGTTTTCTCGACCGTTATGATAATCTGAGAGCAGATGTCCATAGGCATCTTGGTTGTCAGTTAACATTTTATGATTCCTTGACATAGCCGGTTGTACCGTTTGGATTGACCCATTCTGTCTCCCAATGTGTTTCAATACCTTCGCGCCATGTTTGTGCGGCTTCTGTCAATTCAGCGGTGAGTTCTGGATGCGCATCTTTCAGGTTTTTCGTTTCACCCATATCTGTTTCAAGGTTCGCGAGATGTACATCGTCCTCTGGGGGTGCACCTTCTACTAATTGACCGTTGAGTACGAGTTTCCAACTGTCGCGCCGCACGGCAGTCTGTTTGCCCATTTCCCAATAGATTTCGTTATGGGGTGTCGGTTCACCTTTTGCCACCATGGGTAGAACATCCAATCCGTCAAGTTCATGTTCGGAAGGGTTGCCACCTGCTGCCGCGAGGAACGTTGGAAACACATCCATCGCCGCGCCGACTTCACTGATGACCTGTCCGGCGGGGATTTGCTGGGGCCAGTGCATGATTCCGGGTGAACGGATGCCGCCTTCGTAGAGACTGAATTTATGTCCTTTCAGTTTTCCAGCAGTACCGCCGTAATACGGATCTTGCGTGCCGTCTAACCAGTTCCGCGTTTCACGTGAGGGACCGTTGTCGCTCTGGAAATAGGAGAAGGTGTTTTCTGCGAGTCCAAGCCTCTCCAATTCAGCGAGAATTTCGCCGACGCTGTCGTCGACTGCACTGAGCATCGCCGCCATGATCTGTCTGTCCCACGGTAGATTTGGGAATCGATCGACGTATTTTTGCGGTGCATGCATCGGGTAATGTGGCGCGTTATAAGGCACATAAAGGAAAAAGGGTTTGCCGAGTTCAACGGATTTACGGATATATCTGATGGTATATTCGGTGATGAGTTCGGTGAAGTATTCGCCGTTTCGGTAAATTTCCTCACCGTTTTCCCAGAGATCGTGTGTCTGATCGATGCCGCGCTGTCCCAGACCCCAGTAGAAGATGTGCGAAAAGAAGTCGATACAGCCCGCCATGAATCCGAACCAATCGTCAAACCCGTGGTGTTCAGGACGTGAGCCTTCCGCGAGCCCGAGATGCCATTTTCCGGACATTGCGGTGTAGTAGCCGTGTTCCTTCAGTGCGGTTGCAAGTGTGGGAACAGAAGGGGGTAGTCCTGTAGCGGTGCGGTGTCCTGCTAAAATGGAGCGGACCCCTGCGTGGCAGGGGTATCGTCCTGTCAGTAGTGCTGCGCGTGAAGGCGAGCAGACCGGGGAATTTGAGTACCAATCTGTGAAGCGGGCACCCTCAGCTGCCATCCTATCGAGATGTGGCGTTTTGAAATCGGTCGCGCCCATACAGGATAAGTCGCCGTACCCTTGGTCATCCGTTAGAAATATAATAAAATTAGGTTGCATTTGTCCTCTTTATTTATAAAACCTATTCTTTCCAGAAACTCCGGTCTAAGCTCCGGTATTGTATGGCTTCGGAGACATGAACTGCCTCTATATTCGGGTTTTGATCGAGGTCTGCGATGGTACGTGCTACCTTCAGAATCCGGTCATAGGCGCGCGCACTTAATCCTAATTGGTTAATCGCAACTCGGAGTAAATCTTGTGCTTGATCGTCGACTTTACAGTATTCCCGTATCTGCTTTGATTGCATACCTGCGTTGGCGTGTATCGTTGTGCCTGCAAAACGTCCGTGTTGGATTTGGCGTGCTTCCTCGACCCGTTCTTGGACGCGTGCCGACGGTTCACCGGTTGTTTCAGCGGAGAGTTCGGCGTACTTCACCGCTGGCACTTCAACTTGGATGTCGATTCTATCTAATAACGGGCCGGAGATCCGAGAGACATAGTTCTGAATCTGGTTCGGCGTGCATTTACAATCTCGGCTTGGATCGCTGAAAAACCCACAGGGACAAGGGTTCATCGCTGCGACGAGCATGAAATTTGCGGGATACGTGAGGGATGCCGCTGCACGGGAGATGGTCACCTGCCGGTCCTCAAGCGGTTGACGCATGACTTCAAGGACGTTCCGCCGAAATTCAGGGAGTTCGTCTAAAAAGAGCACACCGTTATGCGCGAGGCTCACCTCTCCGGGACGTGGCACATTTCCACCGCCGATTAAGCCCGCATCTGAAATGGTATGATGGGGTGAGCGATAGGGTCGTGTTACAACGAGAGGTGTATCGCTGGGTAAGATACCGATGATACTTTGGATCTTCGTCGTCTCTAAGGATTCATCTATTGAGAGTCTCGGCAGGATTGACGGAATTCGCTTCGCGATCATCGTCTTTCCTGATCCGGGCGGTCCGATCATAATAAGGTTATGTCCGCCCGCGGCAGCGACCTCAATGGCGCGCTTAACGTGTTCTTGCCCTTTCACATCGAGTAGGTCGATGTGCATTTCTGGATCTGCAGTCTGTGTGTCAGTGTCGAGCGTGTGCGGCTCTGGTGCTATCTCTTTCTCCGAATTGAGGAATGCGGCAGCCTCTGATAGACTCGCGATCGGATAGACGTTCACACCGTCCACGATTGCCGCTTCCTTAGCGTTTTCGGAGGGTAAAATAAGATTTTCTATGCCGTTCTCTTTTGCGGCGATGGCTATTGGGAGTCCACCTTGTATGCCTCGGATGTTTCCATCAAGTGCGAGTTCACCCAAAATCATGGCATTTTCGAGTCTTGCGGGGTTTACCTGATTGGTAGCCGCCATAACGCCGATTGCGATTGGAAGGTCAAACGCCGAGCCTGCTTTTCGGATGTCCGCCGGTGCTAAGTTCGCCGTGATTCGGGTTTGTGGGAAGTAGAAACCCGAGTTCTTAATCGCTGCAGTAACCCGGTCCCGACTCTCCTTGATGGCACTGTCCGGTAGACCGACGGTACTGAAGGATGGCAGACCGCCAGCGACATCTACTTCAACTTTTACGATATAGGCATCAATTCCCAGCAAGGCACTGCTTAGGACTGTTGCGAGCATACAGATGTTTCCTTCCGATTTGCGTTAATTTGAACAGTTCCACTGGTTCGTATTGTAGGCGTGCCGTCTACACCAGCGAACTGCGGCTTCTTCTTTCCTGATGGCTGAAGACTCACAACTGGCAGCCTCACCTAACTGGAATCTCCTGTGAGTTTGTGTAATATTTGTAACTGTCTCTGATTCGATATGACTAATAGGGCATCACCGGCTTGGATTCTCTTATCTCCTGGCGGATTATAGAGGAATGTCCCGTCATTATCACGAATGGCGACGATGACCAATCCGGTATGTTCTTGGATATTGGCGGTTTTGAGAGAGATCCCGTCTAATGTGGCATTTTGCTGGATAATGGATTCGGCAAAATGGGTTTCCTGCTGATTTTGCGTGATATTTTCCAGAAACTCTACGAGGTGTGGGTAGAGTATACTCGATGCCAGACGAATACCACCAATGTGATCTGGGAGTACGACTTCATCTGCTCCGGCAGTAACCAGTTTCCCGGGCGAATTATCTTCAACCGCTTTGGAGGCTATTTGTAAGTGCGGATTTAATTTTCTCGCGGAGATTACAACAAACAGGTTATCTTGGTCGCGGCTGAGGCAAGTGACGAGCCCTCGTGCGCGCGTGATACCGGCGCGCGTGAGTATTTCATCATCGGTTGCATCGCCGTGGAGGTATGGAAAATTTCGTGTATCAGCGAGGTGGATTAAGCGTTCTTCCTCGAGTTCAATGCCGACAAAATCAACATCTGCCTTCAGCATCTCGTCGAGGACATGGACACCGGTATCGCCGAGCCCGCAAATGATATAGTGGTTTAATAATTTATCGACAGTTCGTACCATTTTTTGTTGTCGGAAAAAATTTTGGAGTTGTCCTTCGATCAGAAATCTGGTGGCGACAGTGACACTATAGGTGAATACCCCGATGCCACCAATGAGAAGTAGTATCGTAAAGATACGTCCGTTGTCGCTCATTTCCAGATCGTCATGCCCAGCGGTTGTCAAGGTAATGACCGTCATATAGACTGCGTCAAGGGGATCCCATCCGCTATCCCTTTCGAGCATCAAGTAACCGGTGGTTCCTGTCACGAGCAAGCCCATGAGCATTGCAAGGGCGATTATAATCTGGCGTTGATAATTCATTCTCCTCTTTCATGCATGAGGTGCGCTTACAATTAACACAGCGCGTTTACAAGGGAAGTACTATGATTTTTCCAGTTTAATGCCGCTTTTTAGCAAGCCGTTTAACGACGGGGTTAGGATCGTGTCGCGCAATGTCGAAAAGGTCTTGATGCTCAATTCTATCAAGCGTCGTCAAAAGTTTTGCGACCTCCATGCGGACACATACAGCGGGGTCTTTCAGCCCGCGTTCAAACCAACGTTCGACATCATCTGAGGCATGTTTCGCGAGTGCTGCGAGTGCGCCCGCGCGAATACGTCTGTTTTCCGATTCGGCATGCGGCAGAATGGGAGCAATATAGCCCTCATCACAGCGGCACATAATCCGCAAAGCGTTGCATACCACGTCTATTGATTCGTCTTCAAGATGCATCGCACACCAATCAAATAGTTCTTCAGTTCCAGTTTTTTCAAGAAATTGGAGTCCGCGCATCCGGCGTTTCGGATTTTCGTTAGAAATGTCCGCCATCGCCTTGAGGTAGCGCGTATCTACTTTTGATGGCTGGATCGGTTCTTCTGATAGGTCAGTGTACAGTACACGGACTGCAATAGTATCCCTCTGAAGATGTTGAATAGGGAGTCCTTCAGGGCTGAACGGGATTTTGTCAAAGAATGCTGGTAGCCATTGCTTGCCTTTTGCCAAAAACTCCTGTTGGTCAATGTGCTTTCCAGTGCCAGAGCGCATCCTGTTATCCATCCAGTGTGCCAATCTAACGATGCCCCAGTGGTTTTGACTCACACCATTGTGGGAATAAAGCCCTAATTGATGGTTAACCCATTGTGCAAGTGCAGCTGGATACGCTAACAATTCAAAAAAATTAGACTGTAGGAGTTGAACAGACAGCCGTTCGCGAACTGCTATAATGTTGCCGTGCAAATGAATTTTACCGTTACCGAGGTGTGTACGGAGTGCTTCAATCTCCAAATCGGTTTTCAGGACGACAGGTCTACCATGTTTTCGACGTGCCTTTTGTTCGGCCCGGTTCTTCGCGTAGTTCCAATTTGTTGTGAACCAGGTGGCTCCCCCGCGTGGACGAAACCCGTTTTCAATAATGCCTCTCGCGCTGCTTAACGTCGTACCGTGATAGAATTCCATAATTGGTTCTCCCAGAAGGTTTAACAGGGTTAACTCAATTTGTAGCGGATAATTCATAAAAATCGGCGAATTCCGACTTGCAATGCGCGGTTGTTGGATAACAGTTCTTGCTGTACCACTTAATTAGGAGGCTTCTTCAGTTTTATCAGCGGGAACCTCTGCTTCGGTTGTTTTATCTGATGACTCCGCTTCGGGTTCTTCAGCCGTGGTTTCCTCTTGTGCAGCTGCTTCCTGTCTACTGACAGCACGAATGTACCCCATTCTGAGTTCGTAGAGCGTATTTGACAGGAAGTTGGCTTCTGGGGCAGTGAGGTTTCCCTTCGTCTTTTCTTCGAGCATCTCAATACTATCAATAATCCGTTTCACGAGTCCAAGATCGATGATCACCTCGTCTGTTTCAGGATTGCGGATCCCTTCCAAGTAAAGTTGCCCTGTTGTTACGAGGTCACCGAGAAAAGTGATGAAATTCGTAGGTGGAAGTTCTTGTGCTTCTTCCTGATCTATAGTTTCTTCCATATAACTGCTCCTGATTCACCTGAGTATATCCAGCGTCTGTTGAAAAGATCTGTTATTCGTCGTCAAAGATAATGATTTGTGCCAGTAAACTCCCTGCTTGATTATTGTTGTGTGGACTTTCGTTCATCGCGAGAAAGATAACGCCATCGTCGGGAGCCGGATTGTCGTAGCGTGAACCGACAGCGAAAATGGTATTTCCGATCTTGGCGATGAGGGCACCGATATTCGTACCGGGGAGTAGATAATCGTTGGAGCCTGGGGTCTTCGGGATACCATCGGCACCGCACCAGCCGGTACGATTTTGCAAATCTGGTGACCAAGCCCCCTCTCCGTCAATAACGAGACGTTGTCCTTTTTTTACGCGCACGTAACTCTCCTGCCAAACGGGGTTTGGGCGAGCCGTGCGGATAACGGTTAATGCCATACATTCCTCCGTATAGAGTCGGATGTAACGATTGGCATAATGCCAACCGTTACATGAACTTTGCTATTCCTTGTTTCGGATGGTGATGTTCGTAATTACGTCGTCTGCAACGATACTGTCAACGACATCCATCCCACTGACAACGTTTCCGAAGATAGTGTATTCACTATCCAGAATCGTGCTATCTCGGCAGATAAAGAATTCAGATGCGTATGAAACGCTCGTCCCCTCTTCTTTTGCCATAGCGACAACGCCACGTGACATCTCTTTCGCACCGTTCTCAATGGGAATTGTTTCACCAGCGGCAAGTTTTGAACCTGCTTGGATGAGAAGTTCTTCTGCGCGATTAAACTTTTCACCTTTGTAATACATCACCTGCGCGTTTTTGATGAAATTCTTAGAAGTTTCGGGGGCTTCGGTTGCCAGAAATTCAAACTCAATATTGCCTTTTGCCGTTTCAATAACAGCTATGGCTGTTGCGGGGTTAATCTGTGGTTTTGCCGAGGTTATCGTTGAACCTGTACCGGCGCGACGGGCGCGCGGTGCAGGTGCTTTCTTCTCCTCTTGTGCGCAACTCAGCACGAAGGTGGCAAACAGCGTTGCCAAGACTAAAAGTGCTGCGGATGCGAACTGCCGGTGTTGCTTATTCTGCTGTTGCCTGAACATATTTTGACTTCGCCTCCAATCGGATTTTTGTCATGACATCGCCTATCGCTAAACGATCAACGACATCCATGCCTTGAATTACACCGCCGAAAGTGGTGTAATTGCCGTCGAGAGAGGGTTGGGGTTTGAAGCAAATGTAGAATTGGCTCCCGGATGAGTTTGGCGCGGACGTCCGAGCCATGGCCACTGTACCTCTAAGGTGTGGACGTTGGTTCGGATGCATGTATTCGTCAGTAATATTCCAACCGGGGCCACCTGTTCCATCGCCGTTAGGACACCCGCCCTGAACGACGAATTCGTCAACTCTGCGATGAAATGTTAAGCCGTCGTAAAATTTCTGGTTGATCAATTTGATGAAATTATCCACTGCCACGGGGGCGGCATCGGGATAGAACTCAATTACGACTGTGCCTTTATCGGTTGTAACGACGGCGACCTGCTCTTCAGGTGTTAGGTTTTGACCGAAGGGCAGCGCGCAGCCAATAATGAGGGTTAATAGTAAAAGAAGAAACGTTGGACTTTTGTATAGCAAGTTTTGACTTGCCAGTTGTGCAAAAAGATAACGAGTTGTTCGCATCAACTTTCCTTTGTTATATGGGTTAGTCGGTTTTGAGGCGTGCCCAGACGGTTGCCAACTTGTCCTCTGCGTCAACGTGCAGCGTGACAGGTTCCGCCATATCTTTGAGCAACGCCTCCTTAGTTAAGGCGTAGTTATACACTTTGATTTCGTCGAGGGCACCGGTAAGGAACCGTTGGCTTCCGCCGCGTGCACCGATGTAGAGCGACTCGTCGTTCGGTTTTAATTCACCTTTACAAGGCATTTCTGCTTCCAGTTCGCCATCGATATAGAGTAGGATGTCATCACCATCCCACGTTCCCGCAAGAAAATGCCATTTACCGTCCTGAATGCTCGGACCTTTATTGTCGTCATTACACGGTTCTGGAAGGTCGAAGAATTGAAGAATCGTCCCACCGTTGTAGAGTGCTGCGAGGTTATACAGACCGGAGACCCAAGCGGAGCCTTTCTCAACACCGCTCTGGATTGCTTCTCCGCCTTCAACAATTGCCCAGAACTCGATAGTAATGCCATCAACAATATCGAGGCTCGGATTGTCATCAATTTCGCCAGCGGTTTTTCCGTCGAACGCCATCGCTTGCCCGAAAACACCCTCGATCAATTTTGGATTACCTTTATTAAAGGTGGCATCGTTACCAAATTCGGACAGGTCTTTTGCAACTTTTCCATCTAATTCATCAAAGGAGAGATGTAATACAAGATCTTGTGCCTGACAGATCGTTGCGATGCTTATTAAAGTGAGGAAAAGTAGCCCGAAGATGACAGACTGTTTCAAAATTGTGCCTCCTAAAATTAGGTGTTTAATTGATGTATTAAGTATTATCTAAATGACGTACTTGCAGCGATTTGAGACGGTTTATTCTCTTGAAAGTTGATAGCAACGAACAACTGCCGCATACTAAACTTGTTTGTTTTTTAACAAAAGGGTTACGAAACCTTTAACACACTTTATAATACTATAGCAAAAGTAATGAAAAAAGTCAAAGGGAATATTTTTCGACATTTTTCGTGACAAATTCGCTACGAGTTGGTATAATGATGGTGGCAGACGTGAAGGTGAGGGTACAGCCTAAGGTATTGTCTGGATAGGAAAGGAAAACTATGCAGGAATTGGCGATTAAAGGACAGACACATACAAATTCACTCGGTATGCAATTTGTGAGAATTGAACCGGGCAGCTTTATGATGGGTTCAGAGAACGCGTCGCTATCAGATGAATTGACGGCAGACAAGCCACATCTCCGCGATGGCGATTGGGATGAACATCCGGTGCATGAGGTAACGCTCAGCACACCGTTTTACATCGGTGTTTTTCAGGTGACCAATGCCCAGTATGCAGCGTTTGATCCTACACATCGTGACCTGCAAAATCTTCAGGACGTTGGTTTTTCACGAGAGGATGATGAAGCGGTGGTATTTGTCGATTGGCACGATGCGATGCGCTTCTGTGAATGGCTCTCCGAAAAAGAAGGGCTTCCGTATCGGCTACCGACTGAGGCAGAGTGGGAATACGTCTGCAGGGCAGGAACGACGACGCATTTTCATACCGGTGATACCTTGCCCCCTGATTTCCATAAAAACGTTGGCGAAAGTTGGTACCCGGATGCCGGACGCGGGCGCGGTGCCGAGGATATAGTCCCTTTACATGTCGGGCAAACACCACCTAACGCTTGGGGTGTACACGATATGCACGGGAACGTGGAGGAATGGTGTCAGGATTGGTACGGTCCCTACGAACCGCATTCACAAGTGAATCCTGTCGGTAGAGAAGATGGTTTGTATCGTGTTACGCGCGGTGGTAGCCATTCGACGTTGCTTTGTTACTTACGTTCTGCGAATCGGATGGGAGCGGTGCCTGAAGATAGACACTGGTACATCGGGTTTCGGGTCGTTTGTGGTGAGATGCCGCAGACATCGCCTGCACCTACACCGAAGGTAGCGTTATGGGGACGAGATGTCAAACAGGAACCCGAAAGCGGACCCGCGCCGGAGACACCCTATTTTGCTGAACCGTTGACATTCGTTAAAATTCCAGAAGGTTCAAACGGGCCACTTTTTTCGGCACATAACCACGTTCCAGCGATAGCAGAATGCCCGAACGGGGATATGTTCGCGGCGTGGTATTCATGTGTTACGGAACGTGGGCGCGAGTTGACAGTTGCCGCGAGTCGGTTGCGTTTTGGTGAATCAGAGTGGGAACCCGCCGAACCTTTCTGGGGACCGCCGGATCGGAACAATCACGCGACTTCTCTCTGGCGGAATGAAAATGGACGGATTTATCATTTCAATGGGCTTTCGGCTGCAGCGACGTGGGGACCTTTGGCGTTAGTGATGCGCTATTCTGACGATAACGGCGCGACGTGGTCGAAATCGCGCTTCATTTCGCCAGAGCATCGGCTCCGGCACATGCCGATCGCCTCCGTTTTCCGAAGGCAGGACGGTTCTATACTCCTCGCTTGCGACGCAGTAAGCGGTGGCGACGGCGGCACCGCAATATGGCTCAGCGACGATGATGGAGAGACGTGGTACGATCCAGGGGCTGGACAACCGATCCCCGAATTTGCCGATGGTAAGCAGGGCGGGTGGATCGCTGGTATTCACGCCGCTGTTGTTGAACTCACCGATGGCAGACTCATGGCGTATGGACGCGGTGATACGATTAACGAACAGATGCCGAAAAGCGTTTCTTCAGATGGTGGCAAGACGTGGCATTACAGTGCAAGTCCATTTCCGCCTGTTTCGGGTGGGCAGCGATGCGTACTGCTACGGCTCCAAGAGGGACCGATTTTCCTCGCCTCCTTCACAGGTGACCGGACGGAACCGACCCCGATGCCGATCGTTGATGCTTCGGGGAATGAAAGGCTCGTTACAGGTCTTTTTGGTGCTTTATCTTATGACGATGGCGAAACGTGGGAGTATACTCGCCTGATTACAGATGATGGCGAAGACCAAGATATTGAGACGATGGATGGACGACTCTTTAAGATGGGATTGAACAGTGCTGAACCGGGGGGCTACCTCGCCGTTTGCCAAGGGCAGAATGGGATCATTCATCTGATTAGCAGCCGTCAGCATTATCGGTTTAATCTGGCGTGGTTAAAAGAAGCACCGCCATCGAAAGTGAGGAATTGAGATGAGGTTACCTTTTTTGAATCAGGAAATAGAAGTCAGCACGGATTTACGTGATAGCAATGACATCCTTGACAATCCCGATGCCCTGAAAGAACGAATAGCAGTGGACGGGTACCTCCTGCTTCGTGGGCTACACGACCGAGACGCTGTCCTCACGGCGCGCCGACAGATTCTGGAGAAACTCGCAGTGAAAGGCATGCTTGCACCTGATGCACCCTTAATGGATGGGATCTTCAACCCAGCGTACCCCGAACCCACGTCAACGGGTTCGATGGGGAATAAGGCATTGACGCAGCTACCGGCATTTAAAGCCGTCGTTGAAGGCGCACCGGTGATGGATTTTTTCAAGCGATTCCTCGGCGGCGAGGCACGCACGTTTGATTTCAAATGGCTCCGCACGGCAGGCCCCGGATCGGGTTCCCCGATTCATTACGATATCGTCTTTATGGGGAGAGGCACGCAAGATCTCTATTCCTGCTGGACACCCTTTGGCGATGTATCGCTTGATATGGGACCTATTGTCTTCTGTCTCGGTTCTAATCGGTTTGAGGAGGTTCGCGCCACTTATGGGAAGGCGGATGTTGACCGCGATATGATTGAAGGACATTTTAGTGAGGATCCGCTTGAAATCGTTGAAAAGTTTGGAGGACACTGGGCGACAACGACGTTTTCGGCAGGGGACCTTATTGTTTTTAGCATGTTCCTCATGCACGCCTCTCTGGTTAACACCTCTGATAAAATTCGGATAACGGCGGATACACGCTATCAGCTCGCATCCGAACCGATTGATGAGAGGTGGGTCGGTGAGAAACCGAAAGGACATTACGCATGGAAGCAGGAAGATGCCAAAATTGAGTCGTTAGAGGCATCGCGCCAAAGGTGGGGTGTCTAATGTTTTTAACCCCGTAAAGAATCAGAATCAACGGTATGAAGCCCGTGTGGGCTTCCCCGGGTATGAATGCGAATCAACGGTATGAATGCCTTATGGCATTCCCCGTATGGGCATTCCCCGCCCCTTATCAGGGGGATGAAAAAAAAGTAGTACGAGAAAATATGGATAGCAATTTGAGCACAGATGACACCGGCGCAGCATCGCAGGGTGGTCAACCGAAATTATTTGTACCGTTCATTCTCATTTTGTTATGTGCTGTTGCAATCGGGTTCGGCATCAAATATTACAAAAGTAGACCTGACACGACGACTCAGGGCGCGTGGGAGGTCTATTTCAGTGAGGTCAATGCAGCTGGCAGCTCGTATTCCTTAGAAAGACGGCTTGTTGATAAACTCGGTGCTGCGACGATGCGAGTTGATGCTGCGCTCTATGATTTAGATGCCGTGCCAGTAGCCGATGCTTTCATCAAAGCGCACAATCGGGGGGTGGCAGTCCGGATCTTCACAGAAGCGGACAATATTAATGAATCCGAAATTGAACGATTGCAAGAAGTCGGGATTCCTGTCGCTGATGACGGTGATAATGACGGGTTGATGCATCACAAGTTCATCGTGATTGATGAGCGGTACGTCTGGACCGGTTCTTATAACATCACGCATAACGGCGCATATAAAAATAATAATAACGTCATACTCATTGATTCAGTGCAACTGGCATACAACTTCACACAGGAGTTTCGAGAGTTGTTTCTTGATGCGCAGCTTGGAAAGTCTTCTGGCGCGTTTATAGCATATCCGAGGGTGGAATTGAGTGATGGGACGGAGATTTTCACCTATTTCTCACCAGAGAGTGATACGGTCTCGCCGCTGCTGAAGGAGATCAAAGCTGCTGAAAACGCAATCCATTTTATGGCGTTTTCGTTTACACACGACGCGATCGGTGGCGCAATGCGGGATCGCTTCCAATCCGGTATTGAAGTCCGGGGTGTATTTGAAGCGCGGCAGGTGGATCAGCATTCCGAATTTGGGAAATTGGCGGCAGCGGGCTTGCGGGTTGTTAAGGATGGAAATAGTGGAACTATGCACCACAAGGTAATCGTTGTTGATGAAGATACAGTGATTACGGGGTCCTACAATTTCTCCAAAAACGCAGAAAAACGGAATAGTGAGAATCTGTTGATTATCAAAGGGAATCGTGAGATTGCGGCGGCATATCTTGCTGAGTTTAAAAAGATAACGCGTTAGGCGTGTTACTCTTTCTCGCCTAATATTACCGTACAATGTTGTTCGGTTCCGTTTCTACCGATTTTGAGTTGAATCTTCGTGGCGGGTCGCTCACTCACAACACATCTCAACAGTTCATCATAGGAGCGTACCGGCACTTCGTTAAATTCGAGGATAAGATCTCTCGGTAAAAGACCACTTTTGTGCGCAGGGCTGTCTTCAATCACGCCTGTAATGAAGACGCCAAGGTCAACGACCTCTACCTCAACACCGAGCCAGCCGCGTGCTACCTTTCCGTGTTCAATGATTTCTTCAGCAACTGCGCGAACCATCTCCATCGGCAGGGCAAAGGTAATTTCCTGTGTCCGGCTTTCTTGCGATAATTCTTGAACAAGAAATCTCGCAATATCGGGATTAAACTCTTTTTGGAAAAGCGTGTCAGCCAATGAATTAGCGGTATTAGGTGGCTCTGTCAACACAGCAAGTATCATTCCGACAATCTCTCCTGAGGTGTTTATGACGGCGCCGCCACTGTTGCCCGGTGTAACCGCTGCATTGATTTTAATCAATTCTCTACACAATTGATTTGGTAAGGTATCCCAACCCCCCACGATACCGAAAGAGACGATCGGGCTATGTCCGTAAGAGCTTCCTATTGTTACAACCCAAGAACCGGTACTGATTTTTGAAGAGTCCCCCCATTTCACTCGGGGTGTGGTTTTAAATTCCCTCGTCATGCGTGTCTTACGCCGAACCAGAGCGGGCGGAGGCAGAGATGCTGCGGTTTGAGACTTCGGCGGCTGTAGGGTTTTTAGCGGTGCCTCTGCGACTTGGAGGACGGCAATATCTGTAAATATATCGGTGCCAACGAGTTCCGCTGCGGAAACTGCCCCGTTGTTAAAGATGATCTCAATCTTACTTGGTGTTTCCATCTCAAAGGTCGTTGTCACGACGTGTCCGGTGGTGTTGATAACAATGCCGGAGCCGATCTCTTGGCGCGTAAATACCAACTTTTCAGCGTTCGGTGGGATCATCTGCGTCGCTACAACTTTCACGACGGCAGGGCGAGCGTCGGTGACGATCTGCTGGAATTCCTTTTCAAGCAGCTGCAAAACGTTTTCGTTTGCGACGCTCGGTGTAACTGCATAGAAAAGTAGACTGAGCATTCCGATTATCAATCGTTGGTGTTTTGGTTCTATCAGGTACATGCTTTATTTCCTTACTTTGCTTGCATGTTTTGAGCAATCTTCCGGAATCGCGAGCAAAGCTCGCGCCTACAAAAAGAGGGTACTCGTGAATTATCCAATTAAAGCCCGCCGCTGGTGGAGGCGTTGGTGTAGCTCACCTGCTTTAACATATAACGCTGCTGCATCGGTTGCGTTGGTGTTGAGAGAACATCGCTCGGTGCGAACTGCCTGCTATTTCTTACGAAACGCGGGAGTTCTATCCGAAGTGTCTCAGGCGATGTTGTTATCTGTTCCCCTTGGGACATAGTTGTTCCTGATGCTGGGCGGGGGTTTTGATCGAACAGTGGACGCTCTTGATAGAAATAGGTCCCTGCTACGGTGAGAATCAATACCATGATGCCACTGAATGCCCACTTCGGACGACGGAATACGTCAAGCAGCTGTTTCCAACTTGTTGTCGCAATTGCCTTAACGCTATTGGGTTCATGTTGTTCGGTAGCGAGTCGTTGTTGTAACGTTGACATAAAGTACGGCGAGGGTTCTATCTGCGGCAATTCCTGTACCGCTTTAACAGATTCCTGAAATCGGGCATATTCCTGTTGACACACCTCGCATTCTCCGAGGTGCCCTTCAAAGCCCTGCAGCGTCTGGTAATCGAGGGTATCTTCAAGATGGGCAGAGAAGTGTTCCTCAACCTGTAAGCAGTTCATGCGTTACTCCTAAAACATCAAATAAAAGGTTTTAACTTTTCCTTAAGCATAAGCCGAGCGCGGTTGATGCGAGATTTCGTTGTACCGCTCCGAAGTTCGAGTACCTCGCTGATTTCATCGTAACTCAGCCCCTGTAGATCACGAAGCACAAGCGGGAGCCTATACTGTTCTGGTAGTTCTGCGATAGCTTTTTGAATAGCGTTCCGTAGTTCCTTGCGTTCGAGTGCGATTTCCGGTTGGAGCTCGGGGTTCGCGGGCGCGTTTGCGATTAAGTCGATCTGTTCTGTGTCGCCATCACTATAGCTTTCGCTATTTACAACGTTATTGACTCTGTACCGGTCTCGCCGTCCTCGGTTTCGTAATTCATTTTTGCAGAGATTTGAGGCGATATGATACATCCACGTCTTAAAATGCGCCCCCTCTGATTTGTAGCGGTTCGCGGCTTTAAAGATGCGGATGAACGTCTCCTGCGCCAAATCCTCAGCACTGTCCCTGTCATTGATGAACCGAGCAATAAAATTAACAAGTGGCTGCTGATGGCGGCGCACGAGAAGCGTAAACGCGTTTTCATCCCCTTTTTGGTAGCGTTCCATTAATTCATCGTCTAACTCAGGCATCAGGTCCCTCCGGAGGTGCTTATCTACAATACACACCAAGCAGGGAATTTGGTTGCAATTTTTTTTTCTGAATTAAAAAGGCGGTCAGCAATCAGTAAAGACAATCTTGATGCGTACCAAACGTTGACCCTGACGAAGAACCGACTGCTGATGACTGATGGCTGATTACTTCTGTTGTACTGAACTCTTGACCGCAAAGTGGGTTTTCGTGTATGATTATTCTCATAAGGTTTTATACGATGTAATAAAAATTTAGCATATCTATTGACAGATGTCAAGTTTGGAACACGGCAACCCGAGTTCTAATGGAGGCTTATATGTTTGATGAGGTTTTACAGGAGGTTGAGGTACAGTGTAAGGCAGAGAGAATCCCGATGTTAGGCGAAGAAAAGGCGAAATTTCTCGCCGCTTGTGTTGAGGCAGCGAAGCCATCCCTTATTGTTGAATGTGGCACGGCTATCGGTTATTCTGGACTCTGGATGTTACGCGTATTGAGAGATGCTGGGGTTGGACGTTTGATAACAGTCGAAATAGACGCTGACCGGGCGACACAGGCACGCGCAAATTTTGAACGCGCGGGTATGACAGACCTCGTCGATTCACGCATCGGTGATGCCCAAGAGGTACTCAAAAGTATCCAAGATCCTGTCGATTTTCTGCTCCTTGATAACAACTTCAGTAACTATTTCCCTTGTTTTCAGGCGATTGCGTCGCGACTGACGGATCCCGCAACCGTCGTGGCGGATAACGTCGGTATCGGGGCAGATTCAATGGCGGATTATCTCGGGCACGTCCGCGAACGTTATGAATCTGAAACACACTGGTTTGACATCGACCTACCGTGGGTGAAGCAGGACGCAATTGAGGTTAGTATTTACCGCCGTTAATTTTAACAGAATTTACGCAAAATCGGTTTGCTTGCTTGAAGAATTGGAAGATTGGAAGTGTGGAAGGATGGAAGAAGTGCTTTGCCTATCCTTCCTTAAAGAAATGAGGATGTTATTAGAAGGGGAGCAGGCTTGTATGGATTATGATTTCACGACTGTCGCACGATTGCCGTTGCCAGATGACAATGTCGCTATTGCTACGCAAACTTTGGAGGGTGGTACACGTATTCATTATGACGGACAGCAATTTCAGTTATCGCATACCATCTTAGAAGGTCACCGCTTTGCCATCCAGCCGATTTCGGAGGAAGCACCGCTGCTGTCTTGGGGCTTACCGTTTGGATTCGCTACGCGCCCCATTGCCCCCGGCGACTACGTTTGCAATCAGAAGATGATCGATTCGTTATCGATTAGAAACTTACCCTTCGCGTTGCCGGAAACACCTAACTTCAGCGACAAGATGGCACCCTATGTATTAGACGACGTTGAATTCCGTCCCGGAAAACAGGTACAACGGCACGCGAACGAGCGTTCCTTCCTCGGCTATCAGCGTTCCGGTAACCGTGGTGTCGGCACACGGAACTATATCGTCGTCATGGGGACAACCGCACGTACGTCTGGTTTCGCAAGACGACTTGCCGATATGTGTTCTCGGCGTGCCGAAACCTATCCGAATGTAGACGGTATAGTCGCTGTAACGCACACAGAGGGTGGCGAGAGCCAGACACCCAATAACATTGATATGTTGCTCCGAACGCTTGCAGGTTTCACTGTCCATCCGAATATCGGCGCGATGCTGCTCGTTGACTACGGCACCGAGGCGGTTACAAACGAGATGCTCCAGTCATACATGCAACGCGAGGGTTACGCCTTAGATGATGTCGTTTACCGTTTCTATCGGCTACAAGGGAGTTTCGACGCGGATTTGGCGAATGGTACCGAAATTATTAACGGATGGCTGGAAAGTGTGAACAACGTGCCACGCACCGAACAATCCCTGGCGTATCTGAAAATCGCCTTGCAGTGTGGTGGTTCTGATGCATTCTCTGGTGTATCGGGGAACCCACTCGCCGCCTATGTTGCGAAAGAAGTTATCCGTTATGGTGGGTGTGCCAACCTCGCCGAAACCGATGAACTCATTGGCTCCGAGGCTTATGTGCTGCAGAACGCTCGCGACGTGCCAACGGCGCGTAAGTTTCTTGATACAATCGAACGGTTCAAGGAACGCGTCGCGTGGCACGGGCACTCAGCGGAGGGCAATCCGTCTGGTGGCAATAACTTCCGTGGACTCTATAACATTGCGATTAAATCAATCGGTGCAGCGATGAAACGGCATCCCGATGTCTGTCTTGATTATGTTATCAATTACAGTGAACTCATGGAGAAATCGGGCTATTACTTCATGGACAGTCCCGGCAACGATTTGGAGAGCATCGCTGGACAGGTAGCGTCAGGTTCTAATATGATTTTCTTCGTGACAGGCAACGGATCCATCACAAATTTCCCATTCGTGCCGACGATTAAGATTGTCACAACGACGGGACGTTATGAGATGCTTACCAAGGATATGGACGTGAACGCTGGGGCGTATCTTGACGGTACGCCGATGGAAGTGCTTGGCGAGTCGATGCTGGATTTGACGGTGGATGTTGCATCGGGTGAACGTTCAGTTGGTGAGAAAGCCGGGCATTCTCAAGTCTCGTTGTGGCGTGATTGGAAACAGACGGGTCCTATAGATTTAGATCCGCTGTTAACGGAATCCGAATTGAAGTCTGGCGAACCGATCCCAATTGACGCTGTTATGGCACAGCGGAGTGTGCCTACTACTTTGCAATTCCGTGCGCTCCAAACGGAGGTGGGTTACCGCACGGATCAGGTTGGGCTAATTTTGCCTACGAGTCTCTGCTCTGGACAGATTGCACAGATGATTGCGCACCGCTGCAATGAACGCGGGATTGGCGAGAAGCAGGGTATATCCCGTTTTGTTGCGCTTCCGCATACGGAAGGGTGTGGTGTTTCTGGCGGACGCTCTGAGGAGATTTATACCCGCACGATGATCGGACATCTCACACATCCGACGGTTGCGCTCGGCCTGCTCCTTGAACACGGTTGTGAAAAGACGCATAACGACCACGTCCGGCATGAGATTCAGAAACTCGGCATATCGCCGGAGCGGTACGGTTGGGCGAGCGTGCAGTTGGATGGCGGGATTGATGCCGTTATTGAAAAAGTGCAAGACTGGTTTTCGGAGGAACTCGCCAGTAAACCGTCTGTTCCTGTTATTGATGTCGGATTAGAACACCTTTGCATAGCCGTGACATCGACGGGTGAGGCGATTGAGGAAGTCTCTGAATCTCTGATGCAATTGACGCATGGCATCGTTGTTGCGGGTGGAACGGTTATTGTGCCTGCAAACGCGACTTTCTTACGTTACGGCACACGGAGTGTGCCTACTACCTTAGCGTATGGACAGCGGGTCGAGAAGGCGGGATTCCACATCATGGAGACACCGACGGATCAACCGACGGAGACGTTGACAGGCTTGGGTGCGACGGGCGTAGATTTGGCATTTGCACATATCGTTGGTGCGCCGTTGCAATCGCATGTAATGGTACCACTCATTCAGGTCTCTACAGATGCCACAGCACAAGCCAATTACGGCGCGGATTTGGATTCGGTGTCTGCTAATGTTGATGACCTATTGGCGTTAATCGTGGAAGTTGCTTCGCGGCGGTATACGCCGAGGCTACATGGTAAAGGGAATACGGATTTTCAGTTGACGCGCGGGTTGTTGGGGATTTCGATGTAAAGGTAACACAAGTGGTGAGTGAGTTCTGCGCGGAAATGGGATAAGTTGACGGGCAACGGTTACCACCTTCCTCATGGAATTTTATCAATTGTCCAGCTGCCATCACGATTTTTGTTGGCATGAAAATCTCTATCAAACGGATTATCGCCGCTGATATTGATTTCCTCGCCTGTTATATCCTCGTCTGCACAGACGAATTCCACTTTAATCGTGACTGGAAGTCCAAAGATTTCGGTTGTATAGGTATGATCCGTTTTTCTACAGCCTTGATTATCTTGATTTACATAAAAGGTAATCGGTACCTGATCGACGGCGTAAGTGCAACTTTCTCCGGGTTGCAATGTCATACCGACAACACACATGCCTTTGTTAATGAGCGGTGCATTGACAGTGACCTGAAATGTTACAGGCATTGAAATAGCGTTGTCTTGTGTGCTGCTGTCTGTGGCAGTAACCGTGATGGTTGCTATTCCGGCTGTGTTGGCAATGATGATAAGAGAATCCGCATCAACTGAAACGTCAGCTACGCGCGGATTATCGGAAGACACATTGATGATATGTGTGTCGTCCATATCAGCATCGGTGATATTGACAGGGATCCGCCGCGTATCGTTAATCTCAATAGTTTGGTCGTCTATCGAATTAATTTCTGGTTGCGCGTTGTCGATTGAGACACCACAACTTGCGAAAATAATGGATGTCAAAAGTATGACAGTTGTTATGATTGAGATGAGGGTTTCTCGGTTCATAAGTGTGTTCTCCTATGCTATGATACACAGGCTAACAGCCTATGCTACAAGGATGCACAGGCTAACAGCCTATGCTACAAGGAACACAAACTAAAAGTTTATGCTACAATGCAGAGGTTACTTTCGTATTAACAGCTTGCGTGTTGCGGTGAAATCGTCTGCTGTGAGTTTGTAGAAATAGACACCGCTTGCGACGGGTTCACCGAGTTCGTTTCTGCCGTCCCAATGGGCGGCACGGCTGCGGGTCTGATAGGTCCCCGCAGATTGATGTCCGAGTGCTAACTCCCTAACGATTTGTCCATTCACGG
Organism: Candidatus Poribacteria bacterium; assembly: GCA_026706025.1. Classification (NCBI taxonomy): domain Bacteria; phylum Candidatus Poribacteria; species Candidatus Poribacteria bacterium. The sequence goes on along the minus strand of JAPOZO010000089.1, from coordinate 46,332 downwards.
CGTAGATTGTGATGGTGACCTGTGTGGATTTCGACAGTTGATAGGGTATCCACGTCTCAGGATTGAACGGATTCGGGAAGTTTGCTAAAAGGGCGTTCTCTCTATCAGCAGTAACAGTTATTTGTGCAGCGAGTGCGGGCCCGTTGTAGTTTGCGATGGCACCTGGGCCGACAGTGAATGTGAGTGTGCTATCGGCGTTAATATTTCCATCAAATTCCAGTTCCACAGTGATTTCAGTATCACTCTTTTTGTCAGGTTCGTGCCAAGGAATTATTACGCCGTCAATTCCAGAGACTGTCACGGCGTCTCTGATGTCAAAGGTAGATGGTGCGTATTTTCTCCCTTTGAGAGTGAGTGTGACGACGCTTTCATCAAGCGTTGCTTCCGTTAAGGGTGCTTTTGTTGAAGCGACAATTGATTCCTGTCCGCCACTCACAGAAACTTGTGCTGTGAATGCCGGCCCGTTATAGTCCGCGATAGCACCCGCGTCTACGGTAAAGGTGAGGATTGTATCGGTGTCAATATCTCCGTTGAATGCCAGTGTTATAGTGATTTGGGTGTCGTTTTTTCTGTCGGGTTCATGCCAAGGAATTGTTACGCCGTCAATCCCGGAGACTGTCACAAAATCTCTAATGGTGAGTATGGAGCGTATGAATTTTCTGCCGCTGAGTGTGAGTGTGACAACGCTCTCATCGAGTGTTGCTTCCGTTAAGGGTGCTTTTGTTGAAGCGACGACGGATTCCTGCCCGCCGCTCACAGGAAGTTGTGCTGTGAATGCTGGGCCGTTATAGTCAGCGATAGCGTTGGGATCTATGGTAAAGGTGAGTGTAGCATCAGTATCAAAATCACCATAGAAAGCCAGCTCAACAGTTATCTCTGTGCTACTAATGCGGTCTACGTCATATACAGTCAGCCCCTCAATACCGGCTATTGTCACCGCACGCTCTACGTCAAAAGAAGATCGCACATAATTACGCCCACTAAGTGTAAGTGTGACGATGCGTCTATGCAGGGTCGCTTCCGTCACGGGGGTTTTTGTAGAAGCGACTATTGACTCTTGCCCCCCAGTGACACGGAGTTGTTCGGTGAGTGCGGGACCATCATATCCTGCGATGGCACCTGCACCTACGGTAAAGGTGAGGATTGCGTCAGTGTCAATATCACCACTGAATTCCAGTTCGAGAGTGATTTGGGTGTCGTTTTTTCTGTCGGGTTCGTGCCAAGGAATTGTTACGCCATCAATCCCAGAGACCGACACAGCCCGTCTGATGTCAAAGGTAGAACGTGCGAATTTTCTACCACTGAGCGTGATGGTGACAACGCTTTCATCAAGTGTTGTTTCTGTCAAAGGTGCCTCAGTTGACGTGATTATTGATTCCAGTTTACCGGTAACAGGTAGTTGCGTGATGAGTGCGGGACCGTTGTAATCGGCAATAGCGTTCGTGCCCACTGTAAAAGTGAGCGTAGCATCGGTGTCAATGTTGCCTTTGAATGTCAACGCAACGGTCAACACTGTATCATTAACGCGGTCTAAATCAAACCAGTGAAAAGTGGCACCCTCAATCCCAGAGACCGACACGGCATCCCTGAGGTCAAAGGTGGATCGCTTGTAGATTGCACCGTTGAGTGTGAGCGTAACGACACTTCCGTTCAACGTTGTTTCAGTCAAGGGTGCTTTTGTTGAAGCGACAACCGATTCTTTACCGCCGTTGACAGGGAGTTGTGCAATGAGCGCGGGACCATCGTATTCGGCAATAGCATTCGCTGCCACTGTGAAGGTGAGTATAGCGTTGGTGTTAAAGTTGCCCCCAAATTCAAGTTCAAAGATAATTATCGTATCGCTCGCACGCTCCACCCCAAATATGCCGATGGTTACTCCGGCGATACCGGATACTGTTACAGCGTTATCGAGGTCGAAGTTAGATCCAACGTAAGTACTGTTGTTGAGCGTTAATCGGATAATGCTGCCATTGAGGGTTGCCTCCGTCAAAGGTTGTGTCGCATCAGCTGTTATTGTAGGGTTTTCTTCAACCACGGCGGTGACAGGTATCCTCGTGATGAGTGCGGGGCCATCATATTCGGTGATAGCCTCCGCCCCGACCGTGAAGGTGAGTGTAGCATCGGTATCAAAGTCGGTATCGTCGAATATCAGTGTAAGGGTTACTTTTGTCCCACTGACGCGCACCACATCGGATTGGAGAAACGTTACACCAGCAATCCCGGATACTTGCACTGCGCTGCTGATGTCGGCACTCAATTGTGTATACATCCCGCTTGAGAGTGTGAGTGTGACGATACTCTCGTTAAGGGTTGCCTCCGTCACGGGTTGTGGTGTATAAGCCGTTATGATTGGGATTGCTTCCACTACCGCGCTGATGGGTAATTGTGCGGTAAGTGCTGTGCCGTTGTATCCCGTTACGGCGTCGGCGCCGACCGTGAAGGTGAGTGTAGCATCGGTATCAAAGTCGGTCCCATCAAATATCAGCTCAACGTTCACTTGTGTATCACTGAGGCGTTCCACGTTAAATCTGTTGACAGTGACACCCGTAATACCCGATACCGTTACACTGTTTCCGACAGTGTATTGAGATTCGTAAACACCGCCGTTTAGTGTCAATGTAACCATACTCCCATTTAGTGTCGCTTCCGTTAGGGGTGTTATTGTTGATACGGTCACTGATTCGGCATTCGCAGCGACCTGTGCGGTCGCGGTGAGATCGGTGCCATCGTAGTTCGCGATAGCATCTGCTTTCACTGTGAAGGTGAGTGTGGCATCGGTATTGAGGTCTGTGCCGTAGAATGTCAGTTGAACTGACAATTCTGTATCGTTCAGGCGGGTTACATCAAACGGTCTAACGGTCACGCCGGGGATACCAGAGACTGTTACAGGGTCGCTGAGCCAGTTTTCATAGACGCGGTTATTCAAAGTCAGTGTCACAATGCTTCCGTTGAGTGTTGTTTCCGTTAGCGGTTGCGAAGTTAGCGTTAGCGTTGGACTTTTTTGATCGTCCAGATTGATGATAATGATAATGACAGTAATGGTAATAGTGAGGCTGCCATCGGAGACAGTGACTGTTACGGTGTAGGTGTTCTTCTTTTCATAGTCGAGATCGGCTTTGGTTTTCAGTTGTCCAGTGGTGTTATCAATATCGAAGGATGCCGCGTCGGGACCACCGAGGGTATAAGTGAGAGAATCGTTATTCGCATCCGTCGCTGTGATGGGATTACCGATGTTTACACCTTTTGCTGTATTCTCTGCGACAGTCCGGCGAGTGTGACTGCCATCCACGAAGTTCGGTCTGCTATTTGTGGGTGTTTCAGTTTCTGTGCTGATGACATTGATGGTGACAGTGATTTCATCTATCAGCGTGCCATCAGAGACAGTGATGGTTACTGTATAAGATGCCCTGTTGTAGGTGTGTGCTGCCTTGGTTTTCAGTTGTCCGGTAGTGCTATCAATGTCAAACGCCGCTGCATCCGTGCCACTGAGGGTATAGGTGAGCGCGTCATTATCCGTATCTGCTGCCGCCACTGGATTCCTGATACTTCTGTTTACCATTGTGCGTGTGGTGCTGGAGCCGTCGGTGAACACGGGTGCTTTGTTAATGATCCATCCCATATCCTCAAGCATGCCGAGTGCAATGGGGCCGGGGTCATGAATCGCTTCTTGGTTATTGTAATATGGGGTCATTAAAGAGTTCTGGGTGCCAGCCGGAAAGGTTATCTCATCCAAGTGGGTGTAGCTTGAACCTTCCTCCCATGAACTGGGGGCATAGAGATGGGGGAGGATACCGGCGTTTGCTTCAATCCCTTTTTTCCCGTTCCAGAAGAGGTCGTTACTCGTGATTTGATTTTCAAGCGCGAAGGAGGGATCGCGAAAAGATAGAATCGTTGTCCCGGCTCCGTTTTCAACAAAGAAATCATAAATATAAGGTAATTTGGGGGTGCTGCCCCTAAGTTTACCCCGTCCAACAGAGGCAGAAAATGTCCTAATGGATCCTTCTTCTACCCTTGCAAAACTGAAGAAACCGAGGCCGTGAGCGATTTCATGCAGCACGGTACTCACGAAATCCGTTTTTCCTGCGGGTGTATTTCCATCTGTGCCGAAATACCAATTTGCTTCTTCATGGCTGTTAAATCTTGTGATGATATCGGGTTCATCATCTGTGAGGTCTCTACCGGCTCTCTTATCGGCGAGTGGCTCTGGGAACCACAAATCCAAGGAGCCGGGCGATTTCCAGCCTGCCGGGCGCGCACCCCCTAAGATAATAGTGCCATCCTCAAATCCACCGAAGTCGGTGAAAGAGGCATCAATCCGGATTGGCACAGGTGACCGGAGGAGCGCATTCCAAATATCAACGGCATATTGAAATGCTTCCATCGCTTCGTCGGTAAAACCTTCGTAGGTTACAATGAATTGTGATTGTTCTATCGTAAGATAGTTGCCTCCTTGAAACAGTTTCTGCATCGGTGGCGGGGGTATACTTGTATTGGCATTTTCGTTGGTTCCATATAAAATGATCATCCCGTCCAATGCTTTGTCTCGGTTCGTTGGGTTTACTGTTGACGGATTTTCAGATGTCCCTGACCGTTGTCCGGGTCCTGCGTCTCGACTCATGGCGCGTTGGGTCAGTCCAAGCAGGATGCATATCGAAAAGGAGGCTATCAGTAGGGCTTTTGCGAGTTTCATTGCAATCGTGCCGATATTGTGGTAATTGGTTGATGGTCTATGCTTTTCAAATAGACGAGGTATCAAAACAAGATTCTCCTTACAATTTCCAAATTCGACCCCACTCATTCCAAAACCTGAACTGTGATCTCTTTGATTTTTGTGATTACCAATGATAAGAGGTGTATATCCATCAATCCTTAGCACCCGGTTTGATATATCACATTTCCACTCATGGACAATCCCGTAAATCCCATAAATCACAGTTCAGATGAAGTTTGGCAATCAAATTCAAGAGGAACCGAGTTTTTCAAAAGACCCGGTTCCTCTTCTGGTGTTACTTGAGGATAAGCATCTTCCGCGTAGCAGAAAAATCGCCAGCGATGAGGGTGTAGAAGTAAATTCCACTGGCTACCTTGTCGCCGACCTCATTTCTGCCATCCCAGTAGATTGCTTTTGAGCGACGCTCATAGACTGCGGCGGTCTGGTGTCCGACGTTGAGTCTTCGGACGACACGTCCACCCTGATCGTAGATGGTCACCGTGACGAAAGCATCTTCTGCCAACCGGTAGGGTATCCACGTTTCAGGATTAAACGGGTTAGGATAGTTCGGCAGCAGTACGGTCTCTTTCGGCACCAACACGGACAGGAGTTGTTCTAAAAAGCGGATGCCGCTTTGCAGCTTCGGATCCGTGAGTGCTAAGCCTTGTGCTTGGGTCAGCCACCCTCGAACATCAGCAGCGGTAAATGCTTCAAGTGATGTTGGATGCAGTGAGGGTGCTGCTTGTGTGTCACCGATCGCGCCGGCGACGAGTATTAAGTCTTGGACATTGACGGTACCATCGCCGTTAACATCTGCTGCGTTGGGTCCAGATTGCCCGAGCCGTCCCGCAACGAGTACCAGATCGGAGATGTTCACGACTCCGTCCAGATTGACATCATAATTTGTCAACTCAGGCGAGATGTCGTTGATGATGATACCAATGCCGGGGGTACTGATGTCAGTGTCATCCCCGAAATAGGTTAATTGATCCGCTGTTAAATTCGCGTCCACAGCAGAGATCCAGCCCCCTGCTTGCGTGCCGTCAAGCGGCAGGCTATTGGCATAGCGGCGAATCATTGATGTCCGGTGGCCGTCTCTGGTTCTACCTCTATTTTGTCCATAAGGTAGTTGCCATTGCTGCACATTACCCTCAAGATTTCCAGCCTCATCCACCAAGTTCCCTTCATCATCAATGAGTTGTATATGGAAGCCTTCCGTGCTGAGAATTATACTCCACAAACCGAGGGGGAGGTCGGTTCTCCAACCGAGATCATAAATTTGGTCTTCATGGAGGTTCTCTGAATCATCGCCAATCTCTCTTGATACCACCAGAACAACGTCATCCGGCCAAATCCTTGGAGCGTCACCCCAGAAGTCGTCTTTAAAGGTGATTGTTGCATTCACTATCGGTTCATCCCGGGTTGTGGGTCCGGTCAATTCTGTTGAATCTACATTCTGAATTATCAGTTTCCAACCTGTGAGATTGATGATGTCTGGTCCTGCATTGTGCAATTCTATCCACTGCGGTGGCGTAAAGCGTCTTTCCGAACCAAACATAATTTCACTGATACTGATGGGACTCTGTCCCGTGTCAGGCCCAGGAGATACCTCCACAGTCGTAACAGTTTCATCTACGTCAATAATAGTGATAGCGACAGTGATGGCATCGGTGCGCCCACCATCGGAGACGGTGACGGTCACCGTATAGGCGTTTTTGGTTTCAAAGTCGAGCGGTGCTTTGGTTTTCAACTGTCCCGTGGTGCTGACGATGCTAAAGGCTGCAGCATCCGTGCCGCTGAGCGTGTAGGTCAAGGTATCGTCATCTTCATCCGTCGCAGAGACAGGACTGCCGACGTTTTCACCGGCAGGTGTGTTCTCTTTGACAAAACGTGTCGTGCGATTCCCTGCAAAAGCTGGCCCACTGCCCTCGTCTACGTCAGTGATGGCGATCCTAACCCTGATGGTGTCTGTGAGGATGCCGTCAGAGGCCTTTACTGTTACCGAATAGGAATTCTTCGTTTCATAGTCCAGCGCGGCTTTGGTTTTCAGTTGCCCAGTGGTGCCGTCTATTTCAAACGATGCTGCATCCGTGCCACTGAGGGTATAGGTCAAGGTATCACCGGTGTCAGCATCTTTAGCAGATACTGCTTCACCAATATGTACACCCGCGGGTGTGTTTTCGGGTATGGATCGCGTGGTGCTACTACTTGCGAAAACGGGTGGGGTATTTTCATCAATGTCAGTAAGCTTGATAGCAACACTGATAGTGTCCGTGAGGGTGCCATCGGAGGCGATGACGGTGACAGCATAAGCGTTCTTTTCTTCATAATCAAGCGGCGCACTGGTTTTCAGCTGTCCGGTCGTACTGACGATGCCGAATGACGACGCATCTGTGCCATCAAGCGTGTAGGTCAAAGTGTCGCCATCCGCATCTGTAGCGGTGACGGGGTTGCCGATGTTTCTGCCAGCGGGTGTGTTTTCGGGTATGGATCGCGTCGTGCTACTGCTCGCGAAGACGGGCGCGCGGTTCTCTGCTACGTCCGTGACGTTGATAGCGACCCCGATGGTGTCTGTGAGGGTGCCATCGGAGACGATAACAGCTACGGAATAGGTGTTCTTTTGCTCATAGTCGAGGGGCGCGCGGGTTCTCAGTTGACCAGTCGTACTGACGATGCCAAAGGAAGCTGCATCTACACCACTCAGGGTGTAAGTTAAGACATCCTCATCCTCATCGGTAGCCGTGACGGGGCCCCCGATGTTTCTACCGGCGGGTGTGTTCTCCGCTATTGAGCGTTCCGTGGCACTGCCCTCTATGAACTCCGGCGCGTGTGCTGTCGGAGTTTCGTTTACGTCCGTGACGTTGATAGCGACCCCGATGGAGTCAGTTCCGCCGTTTCCATCAGAGACAAGGACTGCCACCGAATAGATGTTCTTCTGTTCATAGTCAAGGGGTGCGCGCGTTCTCAACTGTCCGGTTGCGCTGACGATGCCAAAGGAAGCTGCATCTACACCACTGAGACTGTAGGTTAAGACATCTTCCTCATCAAGGTCGGTAGCCGTGACGGGTGCGCCAATGTTTCTGCCGGCGGGTGTGTTCTCAGGGATTGAGCGTTCCGTAGCAGTGCCTTCAACGAAAACCGGTGCGTTGTTTTCCTCTACATCCGTGACGTTGATAGCGACCCCGATGGTGTCAGTTCCACCCTTGCTATCAGAGACGTGGACTGCCACTGAATAGGTATTCTTCTTTTCGTAGTCGAGGGGTGCGCGGGTTCGTAGCTGTCCGGTTGCACTGACGATGCCAAAGGACGCTGCATCTGCGCCGCTCAAGCTGTAGGTTAAGACATCTTCCTCATCAAGGTCGGTAGCGGAGACGGGGCTGCCGATATTTCTGCCGGCAGATGTGTTCTCAGGAATTGAGCGTTCCGTGGCACTGCCTTCAACGAAAACCGGTGCGTTGTTTTCCTCTACATCCGTGACGTTGATAGCGACCCCGATGGTGTCAGTTCCGCCGTTTCCATCAGAGACGAGGACTGCCACCGAATAGGTGTTCTTCTTTTCATAGTCGAGGGGTGCGCGTGTTCTTAACTGTCCTGTGGTGCTAACAATACCAAAGGAGGCTGCGTCTGCGCCACTGAGACTGTAGGTTAAGACATCTTCCTCATCGAGGTCGGTAGCGGAGACGGGGCTGCCGATATTTCTGCCAGCGGGTGTATTCTCCGGTATTTCTCGTTCTGTGGCACTGCCCTCTACAAAGACCGGGTCGTTGTTTTCCTCTACGTCGGTGACATCAATCGTGACACTGATGGCATCGGTGGCGCTGCCATCGGAGACGGTAACGGTCACGGCGTAGGTGTTCTTCTGTTCATAATCGAGCGGGTCACGCGTCTGTAATTGTCCTGAAGTACCAACAATACCAAAGGATGCCGCATCTGCGCCACTGAGGGTATAGGTTAAGACATCCTCATCAAGGTCCGTAGCGGTGACAGGGCTGCCGATGTTTTCGCCAGCGGGTGTATTCTCCGCTATGGATCGCGTCGTGCTGCTGCCCTCTGTGAAAATCGGTGCGTGGTTCACCTTCGGATCGCCGGTAGGCTTCGGGATACCGAGCGCAAAACTGAGGGTGTTATCGGCACTGCTCGGTTTGCTCAGACTATAACCGAAATGGCTTGTCGGCAGCTCAGGCAGCGTGCCAATATCCACGGTAACAGCCTCCGATGTACCGGGGGTGGGGATCACGGTGAGAAGTCCGCTTTCTACGCTGCCAGCGGGAATTGTGACGGTAGTTGCCCCGTCATCAATACTTCCATTTGTGGCGGTAATTGGCAGCACGATGTTGAAAGGTGCCCCGGTCGGTGCTGTTGCTTTGAACTGGTTTCCGCTAACCTTCGCCAGAGATACAGCGATGGATAAACCGACGGTGTTGTCACCGAGATAGAGCGAATTTAACGAAGAGAGTCCGGAAAAGAGATTATCGGGTAGACTACTGAGCTGATTGGAAGACAGACTGAGCCAATTCAGCGAGGAGAGCCCAGAAAAGATATCAACTGGCAGGCTGCTGAGTTGGTTGTTGCCTAAATCAAGACCCGTCAATGAAGCCATTTCGGAGAAAGTATTCGCTGATAAACTATCCAGACTGTTATAGGACAAGTTGAGCCTGCTCATGGCAGAGAGTCCAAAAAAGACCTCATTGGGCAGACTGCTGAGTTCGTTGCTACCTAAGTCAAGACTACTCATGGCAGACAAACCTGAGAAGATGCCTGCTGGCAGACTGCTCAGTGTGTTTTTCGCTAAGGAGAGCGAACGCAACGCCGACAATCCATCAAAATCGCCAGCTTTCAGTGCGGTAATACCCTGATCGCTCAGGTTGAGGTTGGTGATTAAAGCGAGATGTGCAGCGGTTACATCGTTAGCGGCATCTACACCTGGCACCAGGGCGACAATCCTATCTTGGACCTGCTGCGTCCGGTCGCTGACGGGTGTCAATTCAGGGACGTTGTCTTGCGCATGCACGTTGCCTGTGCCTTGTATACCGTATATGAATAACATTGCTGCGACGATTGTTGCCGCGATTTTTTGCTTCACAGTTAGCGTTTTCATGATAACTCCTTTTCGTTCTTTTCGATTGCCCGCTTGTCTTTGCGGGATACATTTGTTGTTTCACGCCATGTAATACAATTTGAAACTTGACGATACTAAGAGAAAAACAGTGTGATATTTGTTTATGTTAATATGCATATTGAACACGATATTATACTTGCTATCGCAAACCTAAACAATTAAAAATACATACCGCGTGTTACCTTAAGGATTCTGGCTTTTACTGTTTCCGAACCGAGTGCCGATGCCGATAGCTAGCCTGAATGCGTTAGCTTGCTCAGTTGCAAGTGGTTCTAAAGGCTCAGATGATAAAATTCGATGGTACAGCCCTTCTATCCGAAGGATTAGAGCGGATCTGACATGCCACTGATAACCCAGGCCCGCCCCAAGACTTATAACAGTAGCTCCATCATCAGGCAAACCTTCACCTGAGAGCATAGTGAGAGAAATCCGTCCTACCGCAAATGGACTAGACATTGCGTGGTTCCGGAAAAAATATGCGGCTCGACCTCCAAGATACAGAGAGGTTTGGCTAACACTATCCTCTCCCCATTCTCCAAGCTTAAACGAATTTGTCACCCTTCCAAACTGGAACTCTGGCCCTATCGCAAACTGCTGACTTGGGAACCACGTCGCGTAAAGTGAAGGTGGGGCGTATCCCGGATTTGTTATCCCCGATGGTATCGCAGTCGTGGTTGCAGTAAAAGAGGAATCATCATCGTTGATGATAGAATGAGAAATTCCAAACTGTGTTCCGACTTCAAACTCATTAGCTAAAGCGGGAACTATAGTTAAAAGGAGTGAGGCAAGAAGCACAAACCCCGAAATGGGTAGACTTGTTCCGATGTTTTTCTGATTTACAACCAACGTTTTCATTAGAAAACTCCTTTTTCTCATCGCAATATGCAATCAATAGTTTGTTGAAAGGGTATTATCTTCGACCCTTCCAATCTTCCATATTTTTATTTTCGTATCAACATCTTGCGCGTAGCAGTAAAATCGCCTGCTATGAATGTGTAGAAATAAACACCGCTCGCTACACTTTCACCGAACTCATTTTTACCATCCCAATACGCGGCACGGGAACGATTTTGATACATTCCTGCGGGTTGATGTCCGAGTGTCAATGTCCGCACCAATGTGCCGTTCACAGCATAGATGTGCAATGTGACCTCCGCGTCCTTTGCCAAGTGGTAGGGTATCCACGTTTCTGGGTTGAACGGATTTGGATAATTCGCAAGCAGTGCTGTCTCTTTGGGTGTTAACGCCATCAGTAGTTGCTCCAGCACAGTAATACCGCGCAAGTGTGCCGGATCGGTAAGCGATAGATGCTGTGCTTGCGTTAGCCAATTCTTGACATCCGCGGCGGTGAGTTGTTCCAATATCTGTGGATTCAAGGATGGTGCAGCCGCATCCGCCTCGAATGCATTTGCCACAAGCACAAGATCAACGATATCCACGAGACCATCTCCGTTGAGATCGGCATCGTTTTGTCCTCTCTGACCATAGCGAGCACCAACGATTATCAGATCCTGGATGTTGACCACACCATCGCGGTTGATATCCCCCAAGATTGCCTCTGCAGGTTCTGGGGGCAAAGTTATCTCGGCATTTTCAGTATGGGCTTCCCAAAGTTTTCCTGCCGTATCTACAAGGTAGAATTGGGATAAAGTCAGCTGAGAGGCTTTAAAGTCAACGCCTTTGAATGTGAGGGTTGCGAGTGCGCCGTCACCGTTCGCTGCCCCTGCGAGCGTGTTTGCGGCAATTGTCACACTTCCTTCCCAACGTTCTTCATCAAAGAACGTTCCTTCTATCCAATTGTCATCGACAACTGGGGCCGCAAAGAACGCGTCCGCTGGTAAATAATCTCCGTTAGCACTTTCTATATATTCAAGCGCAGAATCGTCAAACAACACAGTTGCTTGATAGCCTGCGACGTTTTCCCCGCCTGCGATATTGAGACTGAATGTTAACCGTTCTTCGACAGCAGGAGGGATGACCGGTGAAGGGGCAATGCTCACAGTAGCGTTCGATTTCTGTATCGCGGTGACAGGAACTTGGGCAGTCAAGCCATAATCAGAGCCTATTATTGCGTGTGCGTCCACGGTGAAGGTAAGCACTGCATCGGTGTTAAAGTCGGTGCCGTCGAATTGAAGTCCAACGGTCACTTGTGTGTCACTAATGCGATCCACACCAAAATAGCTACCGCTGACAGTGACACCGTCAATGCCGGAAATGGACAACGCGTTCTCAATACCCCATTCAGCAAACCGATAACCGTTGAGTGTGAGCGTAACGACACTTTCATGAAGGGTCGCCTCCGTCAATGGAAACGTTGTTGATGCGTCCAGCGACTCCTCTATAGCTGTGACAGGGAATTGAAAGGTAAAGTCTTTATCGTAGTTTATGATGGCATCTGCGCCGATGGTGAGTGTGAGGGTGGCATCGGTGTTTATGTTGCCAGAGAAGGCCAGTGTAACGGTTGCCACGGTGTCGCTTACACGATCCACGTCCCACTGGGTGAAGATAAAACCACGCACCGCAATACTGACCCCGTCAATGCCGGAGACGGACACTGCACGCCCGATATCCGATTCATCAGCAAACCGCCGCCCGGTGAGTGTAAGTGTGATAGTGCTTTCGTGCAGGGTTGCTTCCGTCAAGGGTGCCTCCGTAGATGCGTCCAGCGACTCCTCAAGGGCTATGACAGGTAGTGTCGTGGTGAGAGCGTTTCCATTGTATCCTACGATTGCACCTGCCTCCACCGTAAAGACAAGAGGGATATCCGTATCAATATTGTCAAAGAATTGCAGTTGAACCGTCAATTGTGTATCGCTGACACGCTTTATACCGAACCGTTTAACACCCCCCTGCCGAGTCCCAATCGTCACACCAGGAATTCCAGATACATTTACGGCGCGTTCGATGGTAAAAATGCTTTTTTCATAAAGTCCACCACTGAGTATGAGTGTAACGATGCTATCATGCAGGTTTGCCTCTGTCAACGGTTCTGGAGTCGAGGCGGTTATCGTTTGTCCGTAACTATTTTGCGTTCCAAAGGTCCCCATCAACACAATCGTTAAAATAAGCACAAGGGACTTTCCATTTACGATTAGCATTTTCATAAAAACTCCTTTTCGTCGGTTTTCGATCGCAACGTACAATCGGGTTATTGATGAAAGTTGGAAGTATGAAAGTGTGTTATCTTCCAACCCTCCGTATTTTTCAGATGTGCGTTACTTCCGTATCAACATCTTGCGTGTCGCAGAAAAATCGCCTGCTGTCAGCGTGTAGAAATAGAGTCCACTTGCGACGGGTTCACCGAACTCATTTTTACCGTCCCAATACGCTGCTTTCGTCCGATCTGTGTAGTAGCCAGCCATCTGATGCCCGAAGTCCAACCGACGCACTAACACGCCTTTTATATTGTAAATTTCAATCTGCACGTCGGCATCGTTAGACAAATGGTACGGTATCCACGTTTCCGGATTGAATGGATTCGGATAATTAGGCAGGAGTGCAGTCTTTTTCGGTGTCAACGCTTTTAGGAGTTGTTCCAGGACGGTGAGACCGCGCAGGTATGCGGGATCGGTCAGTGTTAATTGTCGTGCTTGGGCAAGCCAACCTTGGATATCACCTGCGGTGAGCAGTTCCAAAGCCTGTGGATTCAAGGGTGGTGCAGCTGCCGCTTCACCAACCGCATTGGCAACGAGGACAAGGTCAACGATATCGACCAACCCATCTTCGTTGACATCTGCACTGCTTTTGCGCTTCTGACCGAAACGTGCACTCACAATAACCAAATCTTGGATGTTCACTACGCCATCGCGATTGATATCCCCCAAGATTGCATTTTCGGGTTCTGGTGGTATCGTCACTTCTCCGCTTTGTGTGGTGGCTTCCCACCGCTTGCCATCTGCGTCTACAAGGTAGACTTGGGATAGCGTCAACGTGGATGCTTTAAAGTCAACGACTTCAAATGTAAGGGTGGCGAGTGTGCCATCACCTTTACCTGCGCCAGCAAGTGTGTTTGCAATGAGCCTCACTTCCTCTAAATTCCGAAAGTCCCCAGTGCTTGAGGATATGATGAGCGAAGATTCCCCAAAGGGTCCATCCGTTAAAAAGAACGGATCAGCTGGTAGGTAGTCGCCCTTGGTAGCCTCTACGAGACTTAGGGCGGTGTTATCAAACAACACGGTCACATGATAGCCTGCGATGTTTTCTCCGCCTACAATATTGAGATTGAATGTTAGCAGCTCTCCGATATTCGGAGAAATTACCAGTGAGGGAGATATGTTCACGGTAGCGTTCGATTTCTGTATCGCGGTAACGAGAACTTGGGCAGTGAACGCCTGCGTATGGTTTGCCATGCTTGCCCCGACGGTAAATGTAAGCGTAGCATCGGTATCAAAGTCAGTGCCATCAAATCCAAGTGGAATTGCTATCTCTGTGTCGCTCACACGTTCTACATACCATGAATCAAGGGTGACACCGTCAAGGCCGGAAACGGACAACGCGTCTTCATCCCAATCATAAGTAAACGGACGTCCGGTAAGCGTAAGCGTGACGATGCTTCCGCCCAGCGTCGCCTCCGTCAAAGGAAACTCCGTTGATGCCTCTAAGGATTCCTCTACAGCGGTGACAGGGAATTGAAAAGTAAAGTCTTTATTATAGTTTATGGCTTCGGCACCGACGGTGAGGGTAAGGGTGGCATCCGCGTCAATGTTACCAGAAAAGTTGAGTTCAACGGTTACCAGGATATCGCTCACACGCTTCACAGTGCTCCAGCTGGCAGCGAAAACACCAAGCGATCCAGACTTCCGTGTAGCGACCCCCTCAATGCCGGAGACTGTTATAGCATCTTCGAGGTCCCACCCGTAAGCGAATTGTCGCCCGGTGAGTGTGAGCGTGATGATGCCTCCGTTCAGCATTGCCTCTGTCAAGGGTGCCTCCGTTGATGCCTCCAAGGATTCCTCTACAGCGGTGACAGGGAATTGAAAAGTAAAGTCTTTATTATAGTTTATGGCTTCGGCACCGACGGTGAGCGTGAAGGTTGCATCGGTGTCAATGTTACCGGAAAAGATCAGCGGAACGATAACCTCTGTAGCACTTAAACGCTCCACATCCGACGATTCAAAAGCAACACCTTCAATACCGGAGACTGTTATAGCATCTTCGAGGTCCCACCCGTAAGCGAATTGTCGCCCGGTGAGGGTGAGGGTGATGATGCCTCCGTTTAGCATTGCCTCTGTCAAGGGTGTTTCCGTTGATGCTTCCAAGGATTCCTCTACAGCGGTGACAGGGAATTGAAAAGTAAAGGGTTTATCGTATCCACCTACGATAGCATTGGGATCGACGGTGAGGGTGAGCGTGGAGTCGGTGTCTATGTTGCCGGAGAAGTTCAGTAGAACGGTTACCACCGTGTCGCTTACGCGTTCTACATCGTATGATTTAAAAGTGACTCCATCAATGCCTGAGAATGACAACGCGCGTCCGATTTCCCATTCATCAACGAATTGCCGACCAGTGAGGGTGAGGGTGATGATGTTCCCGTGCAGGGTTGCCTCTGTCAAGGGAAATGCCGTTGATGCCTCCAGTGATTCTTCAACGGCCGTGACAGGGAATTGAAAGGTAAAGGCTTTATCATATCCACCTACTATGGCCTCGGGACCTACGGTGATCGTGAGGGTTGCATCGGTGTCTATGTTGCCGGAGAAGTTCAGTAGAACGGTTACCACCGTGTCGCTTACGCGTTCTACATCGTATGATTTAAAAGCGACTCCATCAATGCCTGAGAATGACAACGCGTCGTCAATTTTCCATTCATCAACAAACCGCCGCCCAGTGAGTGTGAGGGTGATGATGTTCCCGTGTAGTGTTACCTCTGTCAAGGGAGACTCTGTTGATGCTTCCAAGGATTCCTGCATTGCGGTGACAGGTAGTGTCGCAGTGAGCGCGTTTCCATCATAATCTACGATTGCACCTGCCTCCACGGTGAAAGTCAGGGTGGCATTGGTGTCTATGTTGCCATCAAATATCAATGGAACGGTCACCTCCGTGTCACTGACGCGCTCTAAAAAAGGCCACCTGACAATAGTGATACCTTCAATACCAGAAAGCGTCAACGCATCCCTAATAACCGATTTCCTATTGATAAACCGCGCCCCGCTGAGTGTGAGTGTGATGACGCTTTCATGTAGTGTCGCTTCTGTCAACGGCTCTGGGGTCGAGGCGGTTATCGTTTGTCCGAAACTGCTTTGCGTGCCAAAAATTATCAGGACGATAGTTAAAATAAGCACGAGGGACTTTGCATTTACCATAAGTCCTGTCATAAAAAACTCCTTCTCGTCAGTTTTCGATCGCAACGTACAATTGGGTTTATGAATGGAAGGTTGGAAGTGTGGGAAGATAAGAACCGCATCCTCCATACTCCCTTTTCGTCTATCCTTCCTTGAATATGTTCTACTTCCATATCAACATCTTGCGTGTCGCAGAAAAATCGCCAGCGGTAAGCGTGTAGAAATAGAGTCCGCTTGCGACGGGTTCACTGAACTGATTTTTACCATCCCAATACGCTGCCCGGGAACGGCTTTGATAGATACCTGCAGGTTGATATCCGAGTGACAATGTCCGCACCAATGTACCATTTACAGCATAAATGTGCAATGTGACATTGGCAGGTTTAGACAACCGATACGGTATCCACGTTTCCGGATTGAACGGGTTTGGATAGTTTGATAACAGTGCACTCTCTTCAGGAATCAACGCTGCGAGGAGTTGCTGTAAAAAGAGAATACCCCTTAGAGATGTTGCGTCTGTCAGTTCTAATTGCTGTGCTTGGGAGAGCCAGCGTTGGATGTCTGCTGCAGCGATCATCTCTAAAGATTGCGGGTGCAGAGCGGGTGCAGCGGCACCGTTTCCGAATGCTCCGGCAACCAAGACGAGATCGACGATGTTGACGATACCATCTCGGTTGATATCCGCGCTGTTTTTGCCCCTCTGACCGAAACGGGCGTTAACAATTGCTAAATCTTGGATATTGACCACGCCATCGCGGTTGATATCCCCCAAGATTGCCTTTTCGGGTTCTGGCGGTATTGTCACTTCCGCACTTTCTGTGGTAACTTCCCAACGCTTTCCGTCTGTATCTACAAGGTAGACTTCGGATAGGGTCAACGTGGAGGCTTTAAAGTCTTCGACTTCAAACGTGAGCGTGGCAAGTGTACCCTCACCGTTCGCTGCGCCAGCAAGTGTGGTTGCGGCGAGTCTCACCTCTCGGTAAAAGTTCTGGTCCATAAAGAACGTGTCCATTGGTAGGTAGTCGCCATTGGTAATATTCACGGGCCAAAGGGCAGTGCGGTTAAAGGATACGGTTGCCTGATAGCCTGCGATGTTTTCCCCGCCTTTGATATTAAGACTGAATGTTAACGCCTCTCCGATATCAGGGCATACGACGGATGCTGGCGAAATGCTCATGGTCGCGTTCGATTGTTGTCTCGGAATGACGGGGACTTCGGCGGTGAGTGGGGGACCATTGTATCCGCCCGCTATCGCTACCGCCTCCACGGTGAAGGTAAGCACTGCATCGGTATCAAAATCAGTGCCATCAAATTCAAGTAGAATTGCTACCTCCGTGTCGCTGACACGCGCCACATTCCACTGTTCAATAGTCACACCGTCAATGCCAGAGGCTGACACAATAACCCAGTCTGCATAAACTGCCCCGCTGAGGGTGATGATGCCGCCGTCCAGCGTAGCCTCTGTCAAGGGTGTCTCCGTTGATGCCTCCAGTGTTGTCTCTACTGCAGTGACGGGTAGTGTCGCAGTAAGCGCGTTTCCATTATATTCTGCGATTGCACCTGCTTCTACAGTGAAAGTCAGGGTGGCATCGGTATCAATGTTGCCGAAGAAGACCAGCAGAACGGTCACCTCCGTGTCGTTCACACGTTCCACACTCCCCCGTAAAATACCCTCATCAATGCCAGATACCGACACCGCGCGGCTGATACCCCATCCACTATCAACAAACCGACTACCGCTGAGGGTAAGGGTGATGATGCTGCCGTCCAGCGTAGCCTCTGTCAAGGGAGATTCTGTTGAGGCGACCAGCGATTCCTGCATCGCAGTAACGGGTAGTGTCGTGGTGAGTGCCCACATAGTAAAGGTAAGGGTAGCATCGGTATCAAAGTCAGAACCATCAAATTCAAGCTCAATTGTCACCTCCGTGTCACTGACGCGCTCCACATCATCCCACGGGTCAAAAGTGACACCGTCAATGCCGGAAATGAACAACGCGCCTCCGATAGCCCATTCATTAGGAAATCGCCCCCCGGTGAGTGTGAGTGTGATGATACTTCCGTCCAGCGTTGTCTCTGTCAATGGTTCTTCAACGGATGCTGTGATTGTCGGGGGGTCTTCTTGTGCGTAACTGATACTTTGTGTGCCAAAGGTAACCATCAAAATGGATACCAGAATAAATACAAAACCTTTTTGGTTCAGAATGTCCGTGTTCATAATCAACTCCTTATTTCGGACAATTGATTGTTATGTGCAATCATATTGTTGCCTGGAAGATTGAAGGTATAGAAGGGTAGGCATCGCATCCTCCATACTTCCTTTGTCTTCCATCCTTTCGCCGATATATTTCTACTTCCGAATTAACATCTTCCGCGTGGCAGAAAAATCGCCAGCGGTGATGGTATAGAAGTAGACACCACTTGCTACAGGTTCACCGAAGGCGTTTCTGCCATCCCAATAGGCGGCACGGGAACGGTTCTGATACAGTCCCGCAGGTTGATGTCCTAAATCCAACGTCCGAACGATATGTCCGTTTATAGCATAGATTGTGATGGTGACCTCTGTGGGTTTTTCCAGTTGATACGGAATCCATGTCTCAGGGTTGAACGGGTTCGGGAAGTTTGCGAAAAGGGCGTTCTCTCTATCTGCCGTAACAGCAACTTGTGCGGTAAGCGCGGGCCCATTATAACCTGCGATGGCATCTGAACCGACGGTGAAGGTGAGCGTGCCATCGGTATTCATGTCTCCGTCAAATTCCAGTTCAATGGTAATTTCGGTATCACTCTTTCGCCGGGGTTGGTGCCAAGGCATTGTTACGCCTGCTATACCAGAGACAGACACAGCGTCTTGGATGTCAAAAACAAATCTCTCAAATTTCCTGCCGCTGAGCGTGATGCTGACCTCTGCACCATCAAGTGTCCCCTCCGTTAGCGTAGATGGTGATGCAGAGACAGACTCGCTGACAGCAGAGACAGCGATCTGTGCCGTAAGCGCGGCTCCGTTGTATCCTGCGATGGCATCTGCTTCTACGGTGAATGTGAGCGTGCCGTTGGTGTTCATGTTACCGCTAAACTCAAGTTCAACAGTGACTTTAGTATCGCTGACACGATCCAGCCCGAAAAATCTGTCGAAAGTCACACCTGAAATACCGGACACGGACACAGCGTCTTCAATATCCCATCTGGAGCGTTCGTAAGTGCCGCCGCTAAGTGTAAGTGTCACGACATTGCCATGCAATGTTACTTCTGTTAACGCGGATGTTGTTGATGCCGTAAGCGTTGGGGTTCCCCCTGTGTTTCCGGGTTGTTGGGGTGTGTCTTGGTTTTCAGGCTGTTGCGGTGTCTCGGGTGGATCGGGGTTCTGGTTCCCTGTATCTGCGGGTGCGTCTGTGCTGGCGGAGACGGAGACTTGATCAGTGAGTGCGGGTCCGTTGTATCCTGCGATGGCATCGGCACCGACGGTAAAGGTCAGTGTGCCATTAGCGGTCATATCTCCATTGAAAGTGAGTTCCACGGTGACTTCCGTGTCGCTTTCACGGTCTATGTCGAAACTCCGGACCGTGACACCTGAAATGCCTGTAACAGACACCGCACTTCTGATTGTGGAATTCCAGCGTTCAAATTTCCTACCGCTAAGTGTGAGCGTGACGATGCTTTCGTCGAGCGTCGCCTCGGTCAAGGGTGCGGCAGTGGATGCGCTAATCGACTCGGAGACAGCAGTGACAGGTATTTGTGCGGTAAGTGCGGCACCGTTATAGTCCACTATCGCACCTGCCTCTACGGTGATTGTTAGGGTGCTATCTGTATTGATGTTGCCATCAAACTCCAGTTTAATTGTCAACTTGGTATCGCTGATGCGTTCGGTGTCGAACGTATCAAGCGCGATACCGGTAACGCCAGAAACGGATACCGCATCTCTGAGTCTCCAAGAGGACCGCTCATAGGTGCCACCACTAAGTGTGAGGGTGACAATACCTTCATGCAGCGTTGCCTCTGTGAGTGGCGCAGCAGTTGATGTGCTGAGTGTCGGTGTTCCGCCTGTATTATCAGGCTGTTGCGGTGTCTCAGGATTCTGGTTCCCTGTATCTGCGGGTGCGTCTGTGCTGGCGGAGACGGAAACTTGATCAGTGAGCGCAGGTCCGTTGTAACCTGCTATCGCCCCTGCTCCGACAGTGAAGGTGAGTGTGCCATCGGCATTGAGATTTCCGTTGAAAGTGAGTTCAACGGTGACTTCCGTGTCGCTTTCTCGGTCTATATCGAAACTCCGGACCGTGACCCCTGAAATGCCAGAGACTGAGATGGCAGCCCTGATTATGGAGCTCCGTCCTTCAAATTTTCTGCCACTAAGTGTGAGGGTAACAACGCTTTCATCAAGTGTTGCTTCTGTCAACGGTGCAGCGGTGGACGCTGTGACCGACTCCGTAACAGCAGGAATAGACAGTTGAGCCGTCAGCGCAGCCCCATTATAGTCCTGAATCGCGCCTGCTCCGACGGAGACCGTAAGTGTGCCGTTGGCAGTCATGTTGCCATCGTATTCAAGTTCTATTGTAATCTCCGTATCACTGACGCGATCCCTACTGGTGAACAGATCAAGGGTTACACCACCGATCCCAGAGACAGAAACAGCATCTCTGATCCTCCAAGAGGACTCCTCATAAGTGCCACTGCTGAGATTGAGTGTGATGATACCGCCGTGCAGCGTTGCCTCTGTGAGGGGTGCCGCAGTAGAGACGCTTAGGGTTGGCGTGCCGCCAGTGTCTCCTGGTTGTTGTGTCTGAGGTGGATCGGGGGCCTTGTTCCCTGTATCTGCGGGTGTGTCTGTGCTGGCGGAAACAGAGACTTGCACAGTGAAAGCGGGCCCGTTGTAGCCTGCGATGGCATCTGCACCGACGGTGAGCGTGAGTGTGCCATCAGCATTGAGATTACCGTTGAAGGTCAGTTCGACGGTAACTTCTGTATCGCTTTGTCGATCTATGTCAGAGTTCCGAACGGTGACACCTGAGATGCCAGAGACCGACATGGCACTTCTGATTGTGGCATTCCGCCGTTCAAATTTCCTGCCGCTGAGGGTGAGCGTGACGATGCTTTCATCTAAGGTCGCCTCCGTCAGTGGTGCAGCAGTCGAGGCAGTGACCAACTCAGAGACAGCAGTGACAGGTATTTGTGCGGTAAGCGCAGCACCGTTATAGTCGGCGATCGCGCCTGCGCCTAAGGTGAGTGTTAGGGTACTATCTGTGTTGATGTTGCCATCAAACTCGAGTTTAATTGTCAACTTAGTATCGTTGATGCGTTCGGTGTCAAAGGTATCAAGGGCGATACCGGTAATACCTGAGACTGATACTGCCTCTCTGAGCCTCCAAGAGGCCCGCTCATAAGTGCCTCCGCTAAGTGTGAGTGTGACAATGCCTTCATGCAGTGTAGCCTCTGTGAGGGGGGCTGCAGTGGAAACACTTAGCGTTGGGGTTCCACCTGTGTTCACCGGTTGTTGCGGCTGTTGTGGTGTTTGAGGTTGTTGCCCACCGGTCCCGCCCGTTGGAAGAGATAGGGTGTAATCCTGTGTGTCAAGGTAGAGCTTAAAAAACATGCCCCAATCATTATTGAAGCCCAGCCCGGCATGGTTGCAAACTTTAATTAACAGCAGGTTGTTACCAGCATTGAGGTTTACAGGGAACTGGTTTTGTATCCCTGTTGTTCTTCTTGAGACATCGTTTTCGTAAACAACTGAACCGTTGAGCCAAACTTTGATAGAATCATCGCTTCCTACACCCATCAAAACGTTGTTTTGAACGCGTGGGGAGAAGATGTTAATCAAGGCATAAGCAGAATAATAGCTGAGTTGATCCCTATCGGTGAGTCCAATCTCTCTGACGACGTTGATGACATTATCTGATGAACACAATAAAATTCCGCAAACGGTGGTAGGCAGTAAACGTCCGCTTGTCCATTGCAAATCGTTAAAGTGATCCCCCTCATTGACCCCGGTTTGAGCGATCTGCGCTTCGGTAATCACGCCCTCACTTGCTTCAGACAGATTGTCAATGTCTATATCTCCACCCGGGGCAATCATCCAGAGCCAGGGACCTTCTATATGATCATAATCGCTTTCTACCGGTGGGATAGTTTTTATAGGGGTTTCTACTACAGGCGTATCTCCGCTGGCAGAGACAGCGACTTGTGTTGTGAGTGGGGGGCCATTGTAGCCAGCGATGGCATCCGCGCCGACGGTGAGCGTCAATGTGCCACCGGCATTGAGATTTCCGTTGAAAGTGAGTTCAACGGTGACTTCTGTATTACTTTGTCGGTCTATATCGGAACTCCGGACCGTGACACCAGAAATGCCAGAAACGGATACTGCGCTTCTGATTGTGGAGTTCCGTCCTTCAAATTTCCTCCCGGTGAGTGTGAGTGTAATGACGCTTTCGTCGAGTGTCGCCGCTGTCAGTGGCACAGCTGTCGAGGCGGTGATCGACTCTATAACAGCAGGGATGGCTATTTGCGAAGTCAACGCAGCCCCATTATAGTCCTGAATTGCATTTGCCCCGACTGAGACTGTGAGTGTGCCGTTGGCAGTCATGTTGCCGTCGTATTCAAGTTCTACTGTGCTTTTCGTGTCACTGACGCGATCGACACTGAATATATCAATGGTTAGACCATTAATCCCAGAGACGGACACAGCATTTCTAATCCTGAAACTCGAACTTTCAAAAGTGCCACTGCTAAGATTGAGTGTGATGACACCACCATGTAGCGTTGCCTCTGTGAGAGGTGCCGCTGTGGAGACGCTGAGTGTTGGGGGAGTGCCTGTATCTTTAGGTTGTTCAGGCGGATCAGGATCAGGCCGCTGACTGGTGTCATCTGCGATTTCCTTGATTTGCCATGAGTTATCGGCAAGTTCTTCAGCAACAAAGTGATACGGCTGACCATTAACAGTTGTAGAGACACGCATTGAATTGCTAATAGATGTTTGGTTGACCCACTGGAGCCACGTTGGCAAATTCGGGATATTCCATTGCGAATTCCCATCATCAAGGACAGAAAAGACTGCCTCGGTGCCGGGGTAAGTACAACTCTCACCGGGGGCAAGCACATCGCCAACTTTACAAATCGCTGTCGCTGTGGGCACTTCATTGATGTCGGTAATATTAATAGTGACAGTAATTGTGTCAGTCAAGCTGCCATCGGAGACGGTTATCGTTACGCTATAGGCGTTCTTTGTTTCGTAGTCAAGTGTTGCCTTTGTTTGGAGTTGCCCGGATATGCTGATAATGCTAAAGGCTGCGGCATCGGTGCCACTGAGTGTATAGGTAAGGCTATCGTTGTCAGCATCTGTAGCGGCAATAGCCGTGCCGATGTTTGTGTTGGCTGCGGTGTTTTCAGCGATTGTGCGGGTGGTGGTTGTGCCATCGGTGAACACAGGGGCAGTATTGGTTGTATTATTTGGCGGTGGGGGCCACGCGCCAGGGAGTTCTATTTGATCGGTAGCGGCATTGTAAACCGCTTCCTTGATATTCGGAAGACTTGTCTCATGAAAAAAACGTAGGTGCGTTATCCGAACTCCATTCCAGGGAGACGGCCATGTCCTACTCGTCGTCCGACACACGGCTTCGGATGCGAAATTATTCAATTCTCCCAATGATTGCCGCTTGATGTAGACGATACTTTGTCGCGCCACTTCAGCATCGGCGAAGTTGCAATCCATAAGTTTTGCGAGTGTCATATATGCGACTGTGCCGACATCAGAATCCGTTGTGTACTTTGTCGGGATGCCCCAAACGCTACCGGTGATGTTTAACGTCACACGTGTGTATCCAGCGGGTGTGTTGGCTTCAAACGCTATCCGAGTATCCGTGGTTGGTGGTGGCGTATCGCCCCCGGGTGTGTCTGCGGGGCCTTCATCTACATCTGTGATATTGACAGTGACACTAATTGTGTCAGTCAAGCTGCCATCAGAGACGGTTATCGTTACGCTATAGGAGTTTTTTGTTTCGTAGTCAAGTGCTGCCTTTGTTTGGAGTTGTCCTGATGTGCTGATAATGCTAAAGGCTGCGGCATCGGTGCCACCGAGGGTGTAGGTCAAAGTATCGTTGTCAGCATCTGTCGCAGCAATTACCGTGCCGATGTTTGTGTTGGCTGCGGTGTTTTCAGCGATTGTGCGGGTGGTGCTGGTGCCGTCTGCAAACACAGGCGCGCGATTCTCCGCTACGTCGGTGATATTGATAGTGACAGTGATTGTATCCGTAAGACGACCATCGGAGACAGTAACGGTAACGCTATAGGAGCGTTTGGTTTCATAGTCGAGAGCTGCCTTGGTTCTGAGTTGTCCTGTGTTGCGATCAATGGCAAATGCGGATGCATTTGTGCCACTGAGAGTATAGGTAAGGCTATCGTTGTCAGCATCCGTGGCGGTTATCGCGGTGCCGATGTTTATATTCGCGGCGGTGTTCTCTGCGATTGTGCGGCTGATGCTACTGCCTTCCGTGAATACTGGCGCGCGGTTTTCGATGACATCGGTGACGTTGATTGTCACAGGGATACTGTCGCTGCCGCCATAGCCATCGGAGACAGTCACCGTGACGGAGTAGGCGGCCTTGGTTTCATAGTCGAGTGCGGCTTTGGTTCGCAATTGCCCTGTGGTGCTATCAATACCAAACGCTGTGGCATCTGTGCCACCCAGCGTATAGGTGAGCCTGTCATTATCGACATCTGTAGCAGTAATCGGGGTGCCGATATTTGTGTTGGCTGCGGTGTTCTCTGCTATGGAACGCGTAGCGGTTGTGCCATCGCTAAACACGGGTGCCGTATTGATACCACGGATGACAGGCATCGGCAAATTATCAGATTTGACGAGCGCGTAGCCGTAGTGGGTGCGTGGGAGACGCGGAAATGCTGCGATATCGACCATGACATGCCCCGTTGTGCCAAGGGTGCGGGTGACCGTCAAGACCTCGCTCTCCAGACTGCCTTGCGGTATCGTAACCGTTGTAACACCGCCATTGATACTGCCATTCGTAACACGGATTGGTAAAACGTAATTGAACGTTGCACCCGTGGGGACCACCACTCTGAACTGTCCTTCTACGACCGTCTCGACCGAAACGATAATCGGTAGTGGGTCAACCGCGTTCCGTCCCAATCGGAGGGTTGTGAGCGATGTCATTCCTTCAAAGATGCCATCTGGCAGGCTACTGAGTTGATTGTTGAACAGGTTGAGGTCTGTCAGTGCGGTCATACCAGAGAAATCGTCTGTTCTCAGTGCTGTGATACCGGCATTCCGTAAATTGAGACTGGTGATTGCTGCGAGGTGTGCAGCGGTCACTTGATTAGCGGTACTCACGCCCGGTATTGCTGCGATGATCGCATCACGCACCTGCGATGTACGATTAGCAACCGGTACAGCCGTTGGTACGATGATAGTATCATTCAGATCAATCACGTTGATTGTAACGGTGATACTATCACTACCGCCGTTGCTATCGGAGACAGTTACCGTAACCGAGTAGGATGCCTTTGTTTCATAGTCTAACGCTGCTTTTGTTTGGAGTTGCCCGGATGTGCTGACAATGCTGAATGACGCGGCATCCGTGCCACCGAGGGTATAGGTAAGCGTATCCCCGGTATCGGCATCTGTAGCAGCTACTGCCGTGCCGATGTTTGTGTTGGCGGCGGTGTTCTCAGCGACTGTGCGCGTGGCAGCCGTGCCATCGGTGAATACAGGGGGCCTGTTCTGTGGCGCGGCAATGACTGCTAACGGCAGGGCAGTCGTGGATTTGCGAAGCACGTAGCCACGATGACTTGTGGGTATCCCCGGTAAAGTACCGACATTCACAGTGACAGCAGCGGTCGTGCCGGCGGTTCGTGTCACGGTAAGTGTTCCGCTTTCCACGCTACCTGTGGAAATCGTAACGCTGCTCACGCCACCATTGATGCTGCCATTTGTCACGGTAAGCGGCAGCACAATATCAAAAGGCGCGCCAGCGGGTGCGACTGCTTTGAATTGTCCATCTGCAGTTTTCTCCAGTGATATGGTAAGCGGCAACGGATTAACAAAGTTGTCGCCCAGATAAAGCTTTTTGAGCATAGTGAGACCTTCAAAAACACCATCCGGCAAAGCGGACAGATCGTTAAGATCTAGGTAGAGCGATTGCAGGGCGGTGAGTTCGTCAAAGATTCCATCCGGCAAACTGGTCAGGTCGTTGTTGTTCAGATAGAGCGTTGTCAGCGCAGTGAGATTGTTAAAGACATCATCTGGCAACGATGCCAGTTGGTTGCTGTACAGGTGGAGCGATTTCAGTGCGGTGAGTTCGTCAAAGATTCCATCCGGCAAACTGGTCAAAGAGTTCCTGGACAAGTCAAGTGTTGTCAGATTTGTGAGTTCGTCAAAGATTCCATCCGGCAAACTGGTCACAGTCTGGGCTAAGGAGAGTGTTGTCAGTGCTGTGAGCTTGTCAAAGACACCAGGCTGCGACGAAAGATAGTTCGCAAGATAGTTATGCGACAAATGGAGACTTGTCAGTGTGGTAAGTTCGTCAAAGATCCCATGCGGTAAAGATCTCAAACTGTTATGCTTCAAGTCGAGAGATTTCAGTGCGGTAAGTCCCCTGAAGTCTCCAACTTTCAGAGAACTGATACGTTTTCTCGGCAGGCGGAACTGCAAATCCAGAGATGTAATCGCAGCGAGGTGTGCTTCGGTGACATTGTTAGCGGAATTTACCCCCGGTACTGCTGCGACAATCGCATCGCGCACCTGTGGCGTGCGTTGGCTGACTGGTATAAATTCTGTTGTTAAACCGTTAGTGAATTCTAACGGCAGCCCAGCAGATTTAGCGAGCGTGTAGCCTTCATGGTCTGCAGGCAACTTCGGTAACGTCCCGATATTCAGAGTGACAGGAGCGGTTGTGCCAGGCGTACGTTTCACGGTGAGCGTGTTACTTTCGACACTGCCGGTGGGGATCCTGATTGTGGTACTCGTTACGCCGTTGATACTTCCATTGGTAACAATAAGTGGCAGTACTATATTAAACGGCGCGCCTGTGAGTGTGACTGCTTTGAATTGATCTGTTCCCACCTTTTCCAATGAAAGGGTTAAGGGCAGCGGCTCGTCTACTTCAATGTTATCTAAGCTGTCCGGGTTTTTTAGGTCCACCTGACTGAAATCTGCGCGCGCAATGGAGAGGTCTGTCAGCGCGGTGAGTCCTTCAAAGATACCAGCAGGTAGTGTGACGGTTTCATCCACACCCAGAGCGAGAAGTGTCAGTGAGGTGAGTTTGCTGAAGATGTCAGCCGGTAAACTATCAAACGAACCAGTTACAGCGAGTTTTGTAAGCGCAGTCAATTCATCAAAGACACCGGCCGACAGGCTCTCCAACTGAACACTACCTACAATGAGTGTTGTCAACGCGGTCAGATCATCAAAGACACCGGCCGGCAAACCCTCCAACGGAAGTGAAGTCACACTAAGAAAAGTCAGTGAGGTAAGTCCGTCAAAAACCCCATCCGGTAGACTGCTGAAATTACCAGTCAGATTAAGCGTTTCCAGCGCGCTCAGCCCGTCGAAAATGCCTGCTGGTACGTTGCTTAACTGTTCGCTTCCTGCTATCCAAAGTGTAGTCATTCCAGTCAACCCATCGAAATCGCCTGTCTGCAGGGTTGTGATTTCCTCACCTGTGGTATTACCAAATAATGTAACTCTACCTAACCCGAGGCCCGTAATCGATGCCAGATGTGCCTTTGTTACATCCGCTGCAGAATTCACGCCCGGAACTGCTTCGACGATTTTGTCGCGTACCTGTGGCGTGCGTTCACTGATTGGTGTGAATACGCGTCCTCCCAATTCACCGAACTCAAGAGGGAGGTCAATAGATTTGGTGAGGATGTAACCTCTATGTAGACGAGTACCATTTCTCACAGTTGTAGGAAGTGCTGGCAACGTTCCGATATCTACAGCGACAGCCTCTATCGCGTTGGGTGTGTGTGATACAGTGAGGATGCCACTTTCTACACTACCTGTTGGAATTGTGAGGGTTGTTGCCCCACCGTTGATGCTTCCATTGGTAACGTTGATGGGCAGGATAAGATCAAAAGGCGCGCCCGTGGAGGCTACAGCCTTAAATTGACCCGCTCCAACCTTCTCGAGTGAGACTGTAAGGGGCAAGGGATCAACCGCGTTGCCATCCAAGCGGAGCGATGTTAGTGATGATAGTCCAGAAAACAGACCATCAGGAAGGTTTGTCAGTTGGGTGCGACTTATCCTAAGAGATGTCAATTGGGCTAACCTGTCAAAAATACCATCAGGTAGACTTGTGAGTTGATCACTGGCCAATGTAAGTGTTTTTAGTTGAGTCAATTGATCAAAGATGCTGTCGGGGAGTATCCTCAACCGACCGGCATACAAGCTTAGGTATGTCAGGTTGGTGAGTCGGTCAAACACATTTGCTGGCAGCTTATTCAATTGTGGTGCTGTTATTTCAAAGGTTGTTAGATTGGTGAGGGGGGCAAGTACCCCGGTCGGTAACGAAGTCAACCCTCTCGCTCCCCAACCGAAGGTCTGTAAATTTGTGAGACCCTCAAACGCCTCAACCGGTAGCGTGCTTAACTTTTCGCTGTACCATTCCATATACGTTACGTTGCTGAGATCTTTGAACAATCCCGCGGGTAGCGAAGTCAACTCCTCTGTTGTCAGACCCAGTGAGGTCAAGCCGGTGAGACCGTCGAAATCGCCTACCTTTATTGAGTTGCTGAGTTCAACACTTATGCTGGTAATTGCGGCGAGGTGTGCTGCAGTCACATCCGTTGCAGAATCAATGCCTAGCACAGCTTTCACAATAGCGTCGCGTACCTCCGGGGTACGGTCACTGACCGGAGTGAATACGCCTCTATCTAACTGGACGAACGTCAGTGGGAGGGTGCCGGATTTGACAAAAGCATAACCGGAATGACGATCAGGTAACCCCGGCAATGGGGTTCCAATATCCACAGTAATAGTGGCTGTTGTGCCAGCGGCACGTGTCACGGTAAGTGCCTCGCTTTGCAAGCTGCCTTTGGGTATCGTAAGACTCGTTGCCCCACCGCTGATGCTGCCATTTGTAACAGTAATCGGCAGCACAATATCAAACGGCGCACCCGTGGGTGCTACCGCTTTGAACCCATCTATTCTGATCTTCTCCAATGATACGGTAAGGGGTAATGGGTCAACAGGGTTATCGCTCAGCAAAATCGTTAGCGACGACAATTCTTGTGGTAATGAATCCAACGGGTTGTCGAGCCCGGTGTTGAGTGCTGCCAGCACGGCTTGTGTGTCTATATCAGAGAGTCCTTCAAAGATGCTTGCTGGTAAGGTGCTCAACTGGTTGTCAGTCAGGTCGAGTGCTATGAGGTTTGTGAGTTGACTGAAGATACTCGCCGGTAAGGCATTCAACTGATTACCACCGAGTGCAAGTATTATTAGGTTTGTGGTGTTGTCAAAGATTCCCACTGGCAAGGTACTCAACTGGTTCTCGGATAGCTGGAGTCCTATTAGGTTTGTGGTGTTGTCAAAGATTCCCGCTGGCAATGAACCAAACTTGTTGCCTTCCAGGTTGAGTGATGTTAGTGTAGTGAGTTCGTCAAAAATATCCGATTGCAATGAACTCAACTCGTTGTAATCCAATTCTAGTCCTGTCAGGTTTGTGAGTTCGTCAAAAATATCCGATTGCAATGAACTTAATTCATTGCCACCTATGCTAAGTGATGTCAGATTAATGAGTTCGTCAAAGACACCTGATGATAATGAACTTAGGTTGTTCCCACCCAGGTCAAGTCTTGTCAGATTAGTGAGTTCGTCAAAGACACCTGATGGTAACGAACTCAATTCGTTGCCAGCAAGTTCAAGTGTTTTCAGATTAGTGAGTTCATCAAAAATATCCGACGGTTTTCTAAAGATAGGTATGTCGGGAATACCCAGGACCGTTGGAATTAATGAACTCAACTCGTTTGCACCAAGTTCGAGAACCGTCAGGTTAGTGAGCTTATCAAAGACGCCGCGCGGCAATGAACGCAACTTGTTGAAACTCAGGTTGAGTTTTGTTAGGTTCGTGAGACCCTCGAAATCTTCGGGTTTCAGTTCTGTAAGTTCTGCATTGGATAAATCCAGACTTGTAATCGCTGCGAGGTCAGTATCAGACACCTGTAAGCTATAGAAGTCAATATTTTTCGTAAGAGTACTATAGAATCCTGTTTCCCCTAAGTATAGTCTCATTTCTTTCCCAATGTCGTCAGTATTTATCCTTGGTACTGATTTTACGATAGCCTCTTTTATTTGACGTGTGCGCTTTTTCACCGCGGGGGGTGCTCCCTCCAAGGCATCGAAAATTGTTACAACTTCGCCGGCAGACCATTCTTGATCGCTGGAACGTTCAGCAGGGTATGATATGTTAACGAAACGGTAGCCACTGTGTCCGTCTGGGAGATTCGGCGGATACTTATCAAGGATCACCAAGACTTTGGATTTCGTGCCGGGAGTGCGGGTCACCGTGAGCAGTGCGCTTTCGGTACTGCCTTGGGGTATCGTGATAGTAGTTGCACCACCGTTTATAGTTCCATTCACGACGATAAGCGGCAGTTCGATATCAAACGGTGCACCAGCACGGGCAATAACCTTAAACTGATTCGTTCCAACCTTCTGCAGCCCTATAGGAAAATAATAATTAGAGTCGGTTTTAAGGCTATAAAGCGATGTGAGTCCTTCAAAAATCCCTGCCGGAAATTGCCATGCCCCCCAACGTCCATAGACGTGATTTAGTTCAAGCGATCCTAAATTAGTGAGCCCATCAAAATCGTCAGATTTGAGTGCACTGTCATTGCCGATATTATTCACAGACAACGTCGTTATTTCAGCAAGGTGTGCTACGGTCACATCGTCGGCATTATTTACGCCCGGCACCGCTGCGACAATCGCGTCGCGTACTTGTGGTGAGCGCCCATTGAGCGGACGTGCTACGCCGTATATTTCACCTATAAACTGTTTATCCGTCTCAGACAGGACAGTGGCGTAATCGATTTCAAAATCACCTATCGTCCATCGATTTGGGATCGGATATATCATGATAGAATGTGGGTCAAACTCGGTAAAGTTCGTCTGAGTTTCACTCAATTTATCCAGTATGTTAAGTCTTATCCTATCTTTAGTCCATTTCCAGACTCTCATGACCTCTTCGATAATGACATCTTCATTCCACTCAAACGGGAGTGTGGGGCTCTTGTGTTCATGGTGGAGCCCCAAGGCATGTCCAAATTCGTGTAAAATCACTCCCTGTTTCCGACTTTCGAGCATGCCACGCAGTGCCAAATTCATCGTTTTATTCTTCCCTATTGCAAACTTACCCAAGGATGACCAATTTCCGTCGCCTAGATCAAATCCGACGCGAATATCTGAGGGATCACTCTCTACGAACTCAAAGCGGACATCCGCGTATTTACTCCATTCCGGGGCAATCTGTCTGACAAGTGCTTTCTCATCGTCCGTACCATTTAAGAAACGGACTCTTAAGATGAGCGTCGAGTCTGTCTCATTAGCAACTGTCTCGGAGTGCTCCCAGATAGCACTTTTAATAACTACCCCGCGGGCTACCCTGTGAGCCACTTCCCCTTCATCATTTTCCAGAGGTGCCGGTTCGGGGAGTATCAGATCAGGGTGGATAGTGAGGCACGGTGGGATGTCAACCGCAAGTGCAGGACGTTTCTCACATACAAAACAAACCGTAAATACTAAAATGAAAAAACAGAACGCTCTTTTCATGATAAACTCCTTTTCATCCGTAAATTGATTCATTTTGAGAGGGAGCGGACACATCGAAATCCTGCAAGGCTCAGTGTGCGCGTTGGGTTTTCTTTGTCTCGCACAGCAACCCGCACCATTCTGGGGTCGCCTGTCCAGGCACCACCCCGTAACACGCGCGGTGTATCAATATTCATGAAATCTGCTATCAACGTCTCGGTTTCGACGGCTCCTCCGATGGGGTTCCGCGGTGGAGAGTTGAAATAAAAATCCGCCTGATAGGCATCAAGACACCATTCCCACACATTACCCGCCGTGTCGTAAAGCCCATAGCCATTTGGCGGATATGTGCCTATCGCAGTTGTGCGGGGGGGGCTTTCCCATAGCTGAGTACCCGCCTTCGTGATATCCTCGGTATCACCCCAGGGATATTTTTTTCCAACTAGGCCGCCTCGTGCCGCTTTCTCCCACTCCGCCTCGGTCGGCAGCCGTTTTTCTGTCCACTGTGCATACGCCATCGCTGCGTACCAACTCACATAAACCACCGGGTGGTCGGCTTTCTCTGCCGAGTAGTCATTCTTTTCCCAAAGTGCTAAGTAATTGCCATCGTGATATTTTTCCGGAATGCTGTCTTTTCGCCAGTGTGGGTTGGCATCAACAAATTTTTTGTAATCTTCATTGGTGACGGGACGCACATCTATGTGAAACGCGTCAACGTAAACGGTATGCACTGGTTTCTCGTCGGCTTGATCTGTGTCGCTTCCCATCTGGAATTCACCCGCTGGAATTAAAACCATAGGGACCTCGTCTTTCAATAGATCTGTGATTAAACCAGTTGGGTTTTTGATGTCGCACCCAGAAAGGTACAAACAACATAGGACCAGAAATAGTAATCTGCTTTTCATATCTATCTCCTTAGGACTTACGCAGTCCACCAGTAGGTGCGGAATGTCCTACAAGGAACGGATTTAGTCCATTCCCAGTATAAACGTAGGTTGGGTTGAGCGGCATATACAAAGACCTGTTCAGACACAGTGAAACCTAATAATCTTAGGGCTGAGTAGACATTCTGTTGGGTTTTACTCGGCTTCTGTTTATTTTACGTTTCTTGATGCTGTGTGTAGTTGATAAATTGTATGCATTTCTTAGGAGTCTTCCGTTCAACTCAACCTACGTGATTAATATAGAACTTAAGCCACACATATTACTGTTGATTAGAGTAATATATTCCCCATACGATCGCTGCGACAACAGAGCCGCCGAGGCAACCCAACGTAGCGTTTCTCGTCTGATGTGCCTTAACTGCCTCTTTGTAAGCCGTTTGATAAGCCGTGACATACTCAGCGGATTTACCCATAAGTCGATGTGCAGGTAGTGAGGGTTCATGAATAGAAGCGGTAATGATTGCGGGTAACCCACAAAACAAGCAGCCCACGAGAGATGTTCCAACAAATGTCCCGCCTATCCACATTAACCGATTAACATTAGCAGCAGTATCGGTTTCAGCGTCTATTGCTGCTTGTGTCTGAGTTGGTTCAACACTCTCAGAAGACTGAGAATATACTGGCAATCCATAAACAAAAATCGCTAAAACAAGTAGACAGGATAGTAAAGTTCTGAAATTCAACATTTTAAACATGTCTCCTAAAAAATTTGTTGTAAAAATAAAAATACTTCAATGCTTATAGTAGATTCCGTGGTTATTTGGACACTCGTATGGTAGCGTGAACTGTGAAGTTGCGTCCTATACTGCCACAGGAAACTAACGGTTTCCTATGCTACAAAAAGCGTGCTACAAACTAATAGTCTGTCACATCTAAACTGATAGATGGTTCGTAGTGGCGCAATTCATTGCGCCATGGAACGTGCGATGAATCGCACTACTACGAACCGGATTTGCCCTTCATTTGAAGGTTGACAAAGCACTAAAAGTTTGTGCTACAAATATGTAGGGTTAATTCTGAGTTCCACTATAGTTTTCGGTTTTTCGTCGTTTTGTGAGAGTCGTCGCGAGCGTAACATGCAAAAACTGTGCCAATTCTTCCGATCTTCTGATGTGTCATTGTGTGTTCTACGGGTTCACGGACGATGTAGCCTTGTAAAATTAGGGTTTATAGCATCGTCCTAATTCTAAACCGAATGCGGTCCCGTTTCACGAAGCCGTGTGAAGATGCAAAAATTTTTGTAGTGCGTGCCAAATTTTTTAGTTTCACAAAAAATTTTGGGTTTGCCGCAGTCTATGCTACGGAAGATAGTGTCTAATAGGAAACCTTTAATCATCTTAAAGTTGTCCAAACCACAGTTATAATAAGGTGATTTTAAATATTATAGGATTTAAACCAATTAAGTCTATATCTAACTTGACACTGTATAATATTTTAAGAGAAAAAGCAAATTATATCCATACAGATCGTTAATTTCGCTTGAAAATACCTTTGTGGTCTCAGGGTGTGATATAGGCGCGGGTTTGTTAGAGGAGACACTACTGATATGAATCCTCGTGTAGAGACCACCATCAACGAACCAGGAGAATCGGGGTGTTTGGACGTTGTCTTCTCAGACGCATACTCAATTGCCAGAGGGCGGAGACGGGAGGTAGCGGGAACTACCTCGGTATCCGTCTCCAACGTCCATTCGCAGTCATAGGTGATTTTTGAAAAAAGTCACGTAAACGCTGCGATGCTGCTTAAAATATCAGAGACATCAAACGCGATATATGATATAATTAAACACGCACTGGCAATCCTGGTTGGCAGTGCCGTGGTTCGGGAGTCTTGCACACTCGCCGAACCACCTATAGAGGGTTTTTACGGATGCCGAAAGGTAATATAGCAAAAAAGAAAATAAATTGCAACAATTTTTTATTTTTTCCCAATTTTTATGTGAATTCAAGTCGATATCCAGCAAATTTTGGAGGGTAGCCCTTATTTTCCATGGATTTCCACCAATGCAATTTTGTTTGGTGAGGTCTCCCTACCTTTCCTATTCCTATTGGCAAGTGTAATCCGCAAGAACCGTGCCAATGTTTGCAATCTTCTGATGTGCCATTGTCTGTTCTACGGGTTCACGGACGATAGCCCCTTGTGAAATCAGGGTTTATAGCATTCTATTGATTCTAAGCCGAATGCGGTTCTGTTTCGCGAAGTTGTGTAAAGATGCAAAGATTTTTGTGATGCATACCAAATTTTTTAGTCTTACAACAAAAAATTTTGGGTTTGCCAAAGTTAATACCTATTGAGAAAAAAATCGGTTCTCAGGTAACCATATTCAGCAACAGATGTGTGAATTCGGTGAGTTCTACAGAATTGATAGGTATGGAAAGGCAGATGGTGAGTTTTCGGGGAAGAATATCGACTTTTTTAGGTGTTTTCCTCAGCCAATGCCCGATATTTATCCAAGGTCGGCACAGATATTTGGAGGCGTTCGGCAATGTCCTGTTTGGAGGAGTGAAGGATTTCTGCCTCATATCGCATAAGACTAATATAAGCGGTTATTTCGGACATTGTTCCGGTCTGGATGAGTTCCGATAATCTATTCCTGACATCTTCAGGTATTACGGGCGGGTCTCCATTAGGTGCTTGTGCGGGATCTGCTTCGACAGCGAATGAATCTCTAAGTTCTTCTGCGTGAGTATCCGCGTGTTCGTCAGGCTCATTTAGGTTTTCTACGGCTGTTTCGACATCCTCTTTTTTCAATTCTTCGCTTTCTGCAAAGATGAGTGCGGTTTCTATTACGTTTCTGAGTTCTCGTACATTCCCGTACCAATTGATATTCTGAAGATATCTAATCGCCTCTGGGGCTATATCGGTGATTAATTTATTGTAACCTTTGCTTAATTGGGAGACAAAATCATGCGCCAAGGGTGCGATATCCGCGCGCCTGTTACGGAGCGGTGGAATCTGAATCCGAAAGAGGTTGAGTCGATAGTAGAGGTCTTCCCTAAATTTTTTTCTATTAACTGCGGTTTTAAGGTTTCTGTTTGTTGCCGCGACGACTCGGACATCCACCTCGATAATTTCTTCGGCACCGATGGGTGAAAATTCTTGCTGTTCGAGTACCCGTAAAAATTTCACTTGGGCTTCAGGCGACATCTCGCTGACTTCATCTAAGAACAAGGTGCCGCCGTTTGCCTGTTCAAATATCCCGCGATGCTTCCGAATTGCAGTGGTAAAAGCCCCTTTTTCATGCCCAAAGAGTTCGCTTTGAATGAGTTCTGGCGAAAACGCCCCACAGTTGATGACTTTGAAAGGTTCATCTTTACGTGCACTATTGTCATGGATGGCTTGGGCGATGACTTCTTTGCCAACGCCAGTTTCACCTGTAATAAGAACAGTTGCTTCTGTAGGCGCGACTAAATTTACGGCTCGAAAGACCTCTTGCATCTGTGCTGATTCACCGATAATATCCCTGGTAACGTTCTGCATCTGAGTCGTAGTTTTCTTACTCATTTTGTTTTCCTCGGGTTTTGATGAAAATCACCGTTATAAACACTACATTGGTTCCAGAAATCTCTCGCCTGTTCGGTACCTGTGCGCATTCACAGGGTTTGGTGGTACTCGGCAAGTGCTAAGGAGAAATCACCACGTTTACCTAAGAGCAGTGCCTTCTTGCGTCGGTATTCTCCATTCTGCGGATCACTATCGAGTTGAGGTGTGAGTCGTTGGAGTTCGGCGTCCGCGTTCGCACGAATCTCGCTCAATTTTAGACTTGTCTGCCCTTGTTTAATGGAGTCTTGTAATCTCTCTCGGAACCACAGCGCGGGCAAAGTACTGCGGAGCGTGCCAGCATACGGTTCGCGATGCCCTTCAATAGCCAAACAGAACTCCTTAAGCTGCCCGGAAGAACCTTGTATATTCGCCGAAATCTCCTCATCGCCGCCGCCCATCCTGAAAGTGTTCTCCCGAGAGAAGCATTTCCAAGTCTGTAGGTCGCTCCAGACGTAAGAGGCACCGCCAGTAATTTCAATTTTATGATAGGAGTCATTGCCCCATTGGCGGTTGGAGGTTTGGCAGAAAGTACAAAGTGCGCCCTGCGGGAATCTGAGAGTACAGGCGATGTTCGGTGCCCCATTTCTCGAAGTCATTATAGTCGCTTCTTCAGGGAGCACCGTATACTCTACAAAGAGCCGCCGGGCTATCTCAAAGACAATCTGGAAATGTGAGTCTCCAAACTTCAACAAATCGTTTAAATACGGCACGCGTCCGATACCGAGCAAGAACCGCATGTCCTGAATAATTCCGAACCCTGAACCGCTTACAATCCGTAAGATTTCCTGAATACACCTGCTAAATATGAACCGTGTTCCTGTCATGACAAGCCGTTTATATTTTTCAGATGCTGCAGCAAGGTGAAGTCCTTCTTTCAAAGAGGTAAAAGGGGTCGGAGACAAGACATGGATACCCGCAGCAAGGGCAGATTCAATGAGTTGGGCACGCGGTACGCTTGCTGTCTCGTCTGAGATAATAATAACCCCATCTAAGTGGAGTTTCGCTGTATTGAACATCTCTTCAGGGTTCTCAAAGAAATCACACTCAAAAAACGATGCGAACTCTTCAACACGGGCACGGTTTTCGGGAATGACACTGGAATTTGCAATGCAGTTTACACGCAATTGAACAGGGTACAAAGCTTGAAATAGCCGCGGTTGTATCTGTTCTCCAGAGTAAACGACACCTATCCTCATGATGTCCTCCCGTAATCGTAATGTCTTTTCATTTCCTCTACTTCAGTGACGCGTTCATTTGCTGCTGCTATCTCGGTTTGAGCCCACTGGTCAATAGCGTTCTTTATCTGCCTGATGGTTGTCTGGTGCAGGAATTGAATTTCAGATTCTGTTTTAGAAAGGCGTTCTGCTATCTCTTGGATAGGCTTTTTTAGAACGGTGAGACACCCTATCTGAAATTCAAACAAACTCCTCAGTCGGAAGCTAAGGGCTAACATCCCCCACCATTTACTGTTCACCTCACCAATTAATTGTGCGCCGCCAGTCAATGGGCGTGATAGTGGGTTATTTTCTTCAGGTAAACACAAAATATCAATCGCGGCAGCTATAGTGAGGTTTTGAAGACCTTCCCAACGTGAGTTACCACGCCACACATCTGCCACAGAAAAATTGTGAGTCTGCTCTACGGCTCGACAGAACACTTCATGCTGCACGAAATTAGCAGCACGTCTATCAACTAAAATATCTAAGGCAATCGCATAAACGCTCTGTCCATAAGGAACAGCGTCATTAATGCGGGCGGTATTTATCACAGCTAAGTTGGGACCCGATCTGGGTACCCGTAGCTTGGCTGAGTAAGCTGCTGAATCGTAGTATTTTAAAAATTCTTCTCGTGTAATCTTCGCCACATCCCTTCAAAAGTAATGTTCAGCCAGTTTCAAAGTTGGGTTTCTCTCGGGCTATGTAGCGTTATAATAGAGCGATTGTTATTTATAGTCAAATTAAAATTTATTGAAGCCTACATCTAACTGAGGACGGTGCGTAAGTCCTAATACTAATTTCTCTGAAAAAACCAAAATTTTTCATCCCTACAAAGGTAGCGAAATCGGTGCACCGATTTGCGAGGAGCGATACGTCGCTTCTGCTAATTCAATACCATCTCTGCCGATGCGTCCGTGGGTTGTCGGTTCCGCTTCACCGGCGATGCACTGGAGCCAGTGATCAATGCTTGCACCTTTCGCTGCCATACCCCAATACCGCTGTTGACGCTGCGCGTCTGGAACGTTGCGATACGTATCGTCATCCGGTGCTGGCTCGGTGAATTCTTCTGCCGCTGCCATATCGTGGGTTTTCCAACGGAGTCCGTGCCGAATCAGTGTCGCGGAGCCTCTGCTTGTAACGAGACCGTTCCCACTATTCCCGATTTCCGCTGCCCAACTCTTAATCATCATACCGACACCACCGTTCTTGAAGTGCACGGTCAGCACGGCGTTGTTTTCTACGGCTTCGTCGACAGATGGATAGGTGCCGCCGAGTGGGACATGGCTCGTGAACCCATAGACAGTAGCGGCGGGACCGTAGAGCCACAACCAGATATCGAGATTGTGGATGGCTTGCTCCACCAACATACCACCCGATTCTGCTTTGACAAACAACCACGGATGCCGTTCTGGAGAAAAATAACCGACCTGATTAGAATACGCCATCTGCAGCGTCCCGAGTGTACCGTCGTCTAATAGCGATTTCAATTTCATATATCCGGGATCGAACCGCATCATATAGGCGACCATGAGGAGGACCCCCGCTTTTTCAGCAGCGGCGACCATCTCATCACCCTCCGCGACGTTGCAACACATCGGTTTCTCCATCAAGATGTGTTTGCCGGCATCGGCGGCAGCACGCGTGATTTCAAGGTGTGGACGTGGATGGACACACACATCAACTGCGTCTATGTCCGATCTGTCGAGGAGCGCGCGATAATCTGTATAGGCATTTGCGCCAAACCTGTCTGCCTGTTCGTTTGCGGATGCTTCATTGATGTCAGCGATTGCAACGATGTCAGCACGGCGCGTCGGTTCTTGGTAATAGGGTGCGTGGAGGTTGCGGAAGATGCCGCCACATCCGATAATGCCGACTCTGATTTTGGCCATGGAATTCTCCTTTAAGACTTACGTTCGTAGTAGGGCAATTTATTGCCCGTTCCCAATGCCTAATGTATCCATCACCTTAAGAAAGGGAGGTTCCTTTGTATCCTCTAAAAGTGTGAGTGCTTCCGCTATAATCGCGTGTTGTAATTCCGGATTGTTCGGTTCACCGAGCGGATAACCAAATCTATAAGGTACGGATAACGCACGTGGTGGCTTCACCCTTTGCGTTATGTTTTTATCAAGCGTTATGGAAACCGTCGATATTCCTGTTTCTTCAACAGCGCGTTGTATCAGCCCTACAGACTGATTGCACATCGGTCAGACAGGGGTCAAGAATGCAACGTCTACACCATCGGCTTTAAGCATCTGTCCGACTTCAGGCGCGGTTTTTTTAATGAGAGGTTTCGGTTTTGTAATAGATCCCATGAAACTGAAGTGTCTGTCGTTGAGTGAACCGATTTGACCTTCGGTTTCTAATTCTCGAAATCGATCCAGTGGGAATACAAGGTTTATATCGCTTTCTGTGCCACTTGCGTCGAAAGCCTTACTTCTATGTCCAAGCGCAAGGACTTGTGTCTCGATTGTATTTGGTATTTCTCGGTACGAACAATCACCACCTATAATCCTATCATTATACGGCGTTTGTTCTTGGAGATGTAAGCCCGCGGTTGTAATGAGCGCGACACGGCATCGGTTTAATTCCTTGTGAAGCGGGGCGTTCGGAGGTGTGCCACCATAGGACTTGACCGGATATGCCCGCATAAAGAACCGGTATAAATTGTCCAGTTTGAATATAGATACCATACACACCCTGTATTAACCGTTTGCGAAGATAAGCCGTGTCCTGTTTTGACACGGGAGTTGAATCGTCTGTCCAGTGATGTCGCTCTCAATCGTAGCGAACCCGATTTCGTTGACAGCGGTGTAGTCATCACGAGCACAATGCGGGAGGGGTCCACCGTCGAGATAATCCGTAATCTGTTCGTATGCGACCTTGAATGGACTGGCGTTTTCAGGGAGCTCCAGCGTAGCGTTATCAACCAATTTGCCTGCTTTATGGACAGTCGTACCACTATAAAATCCTGCCTGTACACTGCCTTCATTGCCGAGCACATCAACGGAGAAACTGCCGCGTGTGCCGTGGTTTCCGACGTGGAATCCCATAACACCGCTTTCAAATTGGATGGTTGCACCGACAACCGCTGGCTCGGGTTCGTAAGACTCTGGCACATCCCCGCCACCAGAGACGAATCCCGTCACGGAGACCGGGTCGTAGCCAGCGAACTGACAGATCATATCCGTT
The DNA here is from genome assembly GCA_026706025.1 of Candidatus Poribacteria bacterium. Taxonomy (NCBI): domain Bacteria; phylum Candidatus Poribacteria; species Candidatus Poribacteria bacterium. Next base: position 5,583 of record JAPOZO010000089.1, on the reverse strand, counting down.
GTGTGGATAGCGAAGGAAAGCACACCGCCACCGCAATACCCGATAACGGTTTGCACCTCACCAATGAGTCCCTCTTTGATGAGCGACTGAAGACGGATTAGGTGCGGTCCCCAGTGTCGTGTATAGTCCACAACGATGGGAATCCCTTTTGCATCGGCACCTGCTGTCATTGTATCAACCTCTTCAAGGGAACATCCGGCGGGTTTTTCGAGGAAGATGGCTTTAATGTCAGCTCTCAGGACGTTCTGCATCACCTGAAAATGATGCGGACCACGGACACAGACAGCCACAATGTCTAAATTTTCGCTTTCGAGCATCTGGACATCTGTTTCGTAGTAGTTGATGGAGTTATCTGGGAAGCCGGGGCCCCATGTCTGCTGGAATTCTGCTTGGCGTTCCGCGGACATGTCTGCGACTGCGACCAATTCGGTTGTTTCGCAAAAACGGATACCACCTGTATGACAATACGGATAAGCGTCATCAGGCGTTGAATAACGGGCGGCAATGCTGCCTAACCCGATAATACCGACACGATACATTGGCGTTACTCCTTTTCCGAGGATTGCATAAGAGGATAGCATAAACGCGGGAAATTGGCAAGTCGGATAGGAGAATTGGCAGAATTTGGCTTCCTCACTTCGTTGTATGTGGGTTTTGCTTCAGTTTGCCCCAAAGGGTCGTCTGGGTGTTCGCAGTTGGAGAAACGGCAAGGAAACCGGAGGGTACCCACGCCGGAGAATAATCCATCGCTTCATGCTTTGTGATTTGGCGAGGATTTCCAATGGTGTCTGGTGTAATCAGGTAGATGTTTGCGTCACGATTCGGGTTGCCCCATGGACTTTCAAGCTCCGATTCGTAGGCAATCCAGCGTCCATCCGGTGACCACGCTGGATTTCTACTCCAAGTTTCCAGCGGTGACACTCGCCGACTGTTTTGGCCCTTAGCATTCATGACATAGATACCTCTCGAACCGTTCCATTTGAGTTTGTCATAGGCAATCTTTTCACCATCAGGTGACCAACTTGGACTTACGCCCCAGCTAAGTTTTCTTACATTTCTGCCTTCGGTGTTCATGACATAGACATCACCGCTGTCATTCCGGATGGAATAGAAAGCAATTGAGCGACTGTCTGGTGACCACGCCGGTGCTGAGTTATACCTGCCTTCGTTTGTGAGTCGTTGTAAATTCTCACCGTTAGCATCCATTTTGTAGATATCATAATTCCCTGCCTCGTTGCCTTTCCTGTCGGATGCAAAAGCGATCCATTTCCCGTCAGGTGACCAAGAGGGGCTACGGTCACTTGCTGGGTGATTTGTCAACCGGCGAGTCTTATTTTTTTTCAGATCCATCACATAAATTTCGCCTTTTTTACCATCTCGGTGCGACACGTAAGCGAAAGAACGACCGCTTGGTGACCATGTCGCGGAATGGTCGGATGCTGGGTGGTTCGTCAGGTTGCGCAGATTGTTACCGTCTGTATCAATGATATAGATTTCAAGGTTTCCTGATCGGAGCGATGAGAAGGAGATATATTGCTTGCCAGGGACTTGCGCATTGAGATTCATAGCAAACAGCTTGCTACTTAACACCAATGCAATTCCAAACGCTAAGTATGCATATTTTGTTTTCATTTACGAATTCCTCCAAAAAATTAGCCTGCCGCAGTTAGGAAGTTGATGAGAGAAGTATAGCAAATATGATGCCAATTCCTAACCGACGCATATATTGGGCTGCATCTTTGGTTTTCAGTCCTGTGAGCCGTTGTTCCGTCAAATTATGGATGTCGTTGTCCATAATTTGAACGTTATGGTTTCGGATGGGTTGTTGTATCGGTTGAATTTGGGCTGTAATCATTGTAAAATAGATATTAAGTCTTATTAGCCTGTAGGTTACATAACACGCATCCACTGGAGAGTAAATAGATCCTATGCGACTTTTAGTATCAATCCATCTTATTTTTACCGTTGTTAGTGGCTTCGTGTTCGCAGATTCGTGGCTGTGTGGAACGCCGCTTCTGCATCAAGAACACCTCGTACAACACCCGCCTGAAGCGGTTGCTGCTGCACCTGCTGCACCTGTTCAAATCGGACAGACGGAACGATTTTTTATTCATATTCCAGAAGCAGAAGTGACTGCGACCTGTATCGCTAAAAGCGAACATCTCTACGTCTATATCGAAAATTCGGTCCGCGATATGCTCACCAAGGCCGAAGCAGTCGCAATTGCAAGAGAATTTGACACACGCATCTACCCAAACGTCCGAAAATGGATGGGAACAGAATGGAAACCCGGACTCGACAGAGACAATCACATAACGCTGCTGATGCACGATGTCGGTATGAACGGTTCAGGACTCGAATATGGCGGCTATTTCGCATCCGCTGACCAGTTGCCGACAGCACCGAACAGTAACCGGCGTGAGATGCTCTATATGGACATTTTTCAGTTCAAAGAACGCTCCCGACACACTTTTTATAGCAGTCTGGCGCATGAATTCGCACATCTCATCAATTGGTTTCAAAACGGTGGGACAACCGATCAACGGTGGTTAGAAGAAGGCACAGCATCTTTCGTGGAGTGGGCAGTTTACGGCACTGTACACACTATTTTTGTTGACGGTTATCTCGCGGATCCGGGTATCTCGCTCGCTTATGCCAACACATGGGATGTCTATTACGGTGGTGCTTTCATGCTTATGCTCTATCTCTATGAGCAGTATGGCGGCTCCGAACTTATCCGTGGTATCATAGGAACGGATGTTCTCGGTGAACACGGAATTGACGCTGCCTTAGCAGGTCGCGGGCGAAGTGAACGTTTCCCCGAAGTCTTTCTGAACTGGGGACTCGCGAATTGGGTGAATGCACAAGCGAGAGACCAAAAACTCGGTTATACCGGCTTGCGTAACCGAAAGGTGACGGCTGCGGTGCCGCGCGTCTTCAGCTATCCGAGTGAGATGAATAATATTGGTATCGACCAGTGGAGTGCACACTATATTCGCTTTGAAAATCTTCCCGAAACGCTTGACATATCTCTGACCGGTACGGATTCAGGAAACCTCTACGCCACCACCCTTTACCTGCCAGTTAATGGACGGTCAGTTGTTGCACCTATCCCGTTTGACACCCAAAATAGAGGACACATTCGACGCGAAGGGCTTCAACGAAATGGTGAGATTGTACTGATGGTAACGGCAGATGCGCCACAGACGTTCAGTTATATCGCTGTGGATGTACATGAAGGCTTTGAAGTAGGCGCGCTGCGTGAGTGGACATCGGATGTTATGCCTGATGTTGTAACTGATGCCCTTGGCAGTCGCACCCAACCGAGTATGTTCCCGATAGACCTGAATCCGGAAACACAGTTGGAGCCGATGACGCAAATCCATCTCGCCAGCGACTATACGGATATTGTAGTGAGTGGGACAGATGTTGCGTATCTTTATGCTGCGAGTCATTGGGGATTTGAGATATTTTCGCTGGCTGAACCGACGCAGCCTGTCCGTATTGGTGAAATCGCTACACCCGGACAGGCGCGATCTGTGGTCGTTGATGGCGATACGGCTTATGTTGCCGATGGTGCTGCAGGTGTACATGTTATTGATATGGCGGTACCGACCGCGCCAAAGGTTCTAAAGACGCTTGGTGGATTCACAGACGCACGCAAAGTTCAGATTGCCGATGGCAATCTGTATGTGCTTGGCAGAGCACGAGGGATGCTCGTTTACGACGAAAACAATGTCCGCAACGCTCAAACACCGCGACCTCGACGTTTCTTCCACACTGACGGCACGCCAATTAATGTTGTTATCCATGACGATACCATCTACTTGAGTGATGATAGACATGGCATGTACATCCTCGAACCGAGTCCATTCGGCAATTTTGACTTCCGCAGTGTTGTGCCGGTACTCGCCGCCGCTTATGAGATTGCGGAGACAGCAGATGCCGCGTATGCTTATATCGCTTCAGGGAACCTCACCTTGGTTGATGTTACGGACATCCAAAATCCCGAAACAGGTTTCCGCTTAAATACGCCTGGGTTCGCAACCGGCATTCAACTTCATAACGATACCATCTATCTCACAGATCAACAGGCGGGGCTGCACATCATTAATGTACATAACCCGCAGCAGCCACGGCGAATTTCCTCACAACCTACGTTTGGCAATGCAACTGATGTCGTCATCCGCGATGCGTTGGCTTATATTGCCGATGGGAAAGGGGGTATCCAGACCTTTGATGTCAGCAAACCTGAATCGCCGAAGTGGTTACACCACCATGCTTTTGGGGGGACTGTTTATGGGCTTGATGTCGTGGAAACAACGGCAGGTGAGCGGACTGTCTATGTTGCAAATGGCGTGGGAGGATTGCGCACCCTTGAATTTACGACCCCTTATCACGGTACTTTGACCCGAAATCTGTCATTGCCTGCGGATACGCGTACTTCTAACGAGCAATTCGGAGCTACAAGCTGCACCAAAGTTCGTGTACAGGACGGGTACGGCTTTATTGCTGTCGAGACAGGTATGTTCGTTGTTGATCTCACGGCGAATACGATTCTGACGCATATACCGACAGCTGCACCTGTTGCGGATATCGCGCTGCACGAAGGCTATGCCTATCTTTGCGCGGAATCGCTAATTGTCGTCGATAGCCGGGTCCCTCAACAGAGCAAAATCGTTTCCAAACGTGACATCGATGGGAGTGCTTATCGTGTTGTCGTTGACGCGGCTTCACCTTCATACGCCTACGTTGCCGCGCTTGAGGGTGGGATGCATGTTTTTGACATTACAGCACCTTCAGTGCCGCGTCCTGTTGGGAGTTACGCCACACAAGGAAATGCAACCGGCGTTACACTTGCCGGAAAACGCGCGTATCTACTGGATAGCGGCGTTGGCGTTACTGTGCTTGATGTCTCTGATCCGCGCGAGCCGAGGTTGCATGGTATATATGAAAATGATGCGCTTCCCATTGACGCGCAGGTTGGAGGGAACTATCTCTATCTATTGGATAGCGAAAGCGTTCAGTTGATTGATACACGCACGCTGACAGTTACTTCGCGGTTTCGTGAACTCCGGTTTCCGTCTGAATTAAAATTAACGGACACTGCCCTCTATATCGCGGATCTGTATCAACTCCGCATTTTTCGCGTGCATCCAGACGGTTACTCGCTCGCTGTTGAGGAGACGATGCCGTCTGATTGGATACCGGATGTCGTTAAATCTACGCCTGTCAACCGTTTAAGCCAAAATTTCCCAAACCCATTTAATCCAGAGACATGGATTCCGTATCAACTCGCTTCAGACGTGAATGTATCGCTCTATATCTATGATGCGCAAGGCAGACGTATCTATGCTAAGACGCTGGGGTACCGTAAAGCAGGTTCGCACACTGCACATTGGGATGGACGTAATGCTGACGGCGAACCTGTCGCAAGCGGCATCTATTTTTATGCTATTCAAGCTGGAGATTTTCACGCGACCCGAAAAATGCTCATCAGACGCTGAATTTTCTATACGCACCGGGTATCTGGTGTTACTCAGTTCTCTACGTTCTAATATAGGTACTGATTGTCTAATGCTC